>CP030868.2:1500000-1800000 GCA_004010835.2 Oenococcus sp. UCMA 16435 | reverse complement strand
TCTCTCAGGGGTCTTACTTCTGACGAATGGGAAATCTCATCTCGAGGTTAGTTTCTCACTTAGATGCTTTCAGCGATTATCTAATCCATACGTAGCTACCCAGCGGTGCTCTTGGCAGAACAACTGGTACACCAGAGGTATGTCCATCCCGGTCCTCTCGTACTAAGGACAGATCCTCTCAAATTTCCTGCGCCCACGACGGATAGGGACCGAACTGTCTCACGACGTTCTGAACCCAGCTCGCGTACCGCTTTAATGGGCGAACAGCCCAACCCTTGGGACCGACTACAGCCCCAGGATGCGATGAGCCGACATCGAGGTGCCAAACCTCCCCGTCGATGTGGACTCTTGGGGGAGATGAGCCTGTTATCCCCGGGGTAGCTTTTGTCCGTTGAGCGATGGCCCTTCCATACGGAACCACCGGATCACTAAGTCCTACTTTCGTACCTGCTCGACTTGTCAGTCTCACAGTCAAGCTTGCTTATGCCTTTACACGCTACGAATGATTTCCAACCATTCTGAGCAAACCTTTGAGCGCCTCCGTTATCTTTTAGGAGGCGACCGCCCCAGTCAAACTGCCTGCCAGACACTGTCTTCGATCAGGATAACTGATCAGAGTTAGAACGTTCATACAACAGGGGTAGTATCTCAAGGGTGACTCAATCGAAACTAGCGTTCCGACTTCAAAGTCTCCTACCTATCCTGCACATGCAGCACAAACATTCAATATCAAGCTACAGTAAAGCTCCACGGGGTCTTTCCGTCCTGTCGCGGGTACCCAGCATCTTCACTGGAATTTAAATTTCACCGAGTCTATTGTTGAGACAGCGCCCAAATCATTACGCCTTTCATGCGGGTCGGAACTTACCCGACAAGGAATTTCGCTACCTTAGGACCGTTATAGTTACGGCCGCCGTTCACTGGGGCTTCAATTAAGACCTTCGCCGAAGCTAAGTCCTCCTTTTAACCTTCCAGCACTGGGCAGGCGTCAGCCCCTATACTTCATCTTACGATTTTGCAGAAACCTGTGTTTTTGATAAACAGTTGTTTGGGCCTATTTGCTGCGGCTGGTATAAAACCAGCAGTCCTTCTTCCGAAGTTACGGACTCATTTTGCAGAGTTCCTTAACAATAGTTCACTCGCTCACCTTAGTGTTCTCCACTCGAGTACCTGTGTCGGTTTGCGGTACGGGCGATATTTTCTTCCTACGAAACTTTTTTCAGCAGCGTGAAATCACACAATTTCCAAGTAAACTTGGTACATTCACAGCTTATCCTTAAACATAAAAGCATTTGACTCTTATGAAGACTAACTGCTTAAAACCACATCCAATAGTGGCCTGTGTTATCCTTCTGCGTCCTTCCTTCGGCAATTAAATATCGGTACAGGAATATCAACCTGTTGTCCATCGACTACGCTTTTCAGCCTCGCCTTAGGTCCCGACTAACCCCCCGCGGACGAGCCTTCCGGGGGAAACCTTACTCATTCGGTGGATAGGATTCTCACCTATCTTTCGCTACTCATACCGGAATTCTCACTAGTTAACGCTCCAACATGTCCTTACGGTCATCCTTCATCGCGTTAATTACGCTATCCTACCATGCTTACGCATCCACAGTTTCGGTAATATGCTTAGCCCCGGTACATTATCCGCGCAAGAGCACTCGACTAGTGAGCTATTACGCACTCTTTAAAGGGTGGCTGCTTCTGAGCCAACCTCCTAGTTGTCTATGCACCTTCACAACGTTTTCCACTTAGCATATATTTAGGGACCTTAACTGGTGATCTGGGCTGTTCCCCTTTTGACGATGGATCTTATCACTCACCGTCTGACTCCTGCACATACTTATCTGGCATTCGGAGTTTATCTGATTTTAGTAACCCTTGAAGGGCCCCTAGACCAAATAGTGCTCTACCTCCAGTAAGCTAATTGCAAGGCTACACCTAAATGTATTTCGGATAGAACCAGCTATCTCCGAGTTCGATTGGAATTTCACCGCTATCCACAGTTCATCAAAGGGTTTTTTAACACCCACTTGTTCGGTCCTCCAGTAGGTATTACCCCACCTTCAACCTGACCATGGATAGGTCACTCGGTTTCGGGTCTACAACTACGTACTGATTCGCCCTATTAAGACTCGCTTTCGCTACGGCTCCAGTCTTTACACCTTAACCTTGCACGCAATCGTAACTCTCCGGTTCATTCTACAAAAAGCACGCTCTCAGCCATTAACGGCCTCGAACTTCTTGTAAGCACACGGTTTCAAGAACTATTTCACTCCCCTTCCGGGGTTCTTTTCACCTTTCCCTCACGGTACTTGTTCGCTATCGGTCACTAGTTAGTATTTAGCCTTGGGAGATGGTCCTCCCAGATTCCGACCCAATTTCACGTGCTGGGCCGTACTCAGGATCCTGATTAGAGAGTACAAGATTTCGCATACGGGCCTATCACCCTCTTTGGAACAGCTTCCCAACTGCTTCTGCTATCTTATACCTTTGTAACTCAACATCAGTCCTACAACCCCTGGATGCAAGCACCCAGGTTTGGGCTCTTCCGCGTTCGCTCGCCGCTACTGACGGAATCGAAATTTCTTTACTTTCCTACTGCTACTGAGATGTTTCAGTTCACAGCGTTTGCTTCATCTAATCTATGAATTCAAAAAGATGATGATCATTAAGATCGGGTTGCCCCATTCGGAAACCCCCGGGTAAGCTTACTTACAGCTAACCGAGGCATATCGTAGTTAGTCACGTCCTTCATCGCCTTCTAGTGCCAAGGCATCCACCATGCGCCCTTATTAACTTAACCTATCGATTAAAAATCGACGATTAACTAATAAATTATTTATGAGATCTATTTCTAGATTTTATTAGCGGTAACTTTTCAGTTACTTTTATCGAAGTGAATTTCTCGGTTCAATTTACCTAATGTCTCGATGTCGTAAGAGACATTAGGATTTTAATTAACAAGAAATTAAATTACTATTCAGTTATCAATGTACAATTGGCAAAAAAACTGCCAATGGAGAATATCGGGTTCGAACCGATGACCCCCTGCTTGCAAAGCAGGTGCTCTCCCAGCTGAGCTAATTCCCCAGTTGCTTGTGTTTTCAGGGCGGCGCTCTGAAAACCGAACAGAACTGAAACAAACAAATCTGATATCTAAATCAGTGTAGTATTCCGATTATCCTTAGAAAGGAGGTGATCCAGCCGCAGGTTCTCCTACGGCTACCTTGTTACGACTTAATCCCAGTCATCGATTTTACCTTAGGCACCGGCCTCTAAAAGTTAGCCAAGCGACTTTGGGTACTTCCGACTCCCATGATTTGACGGGCGGTGTGTACAAGACCCGGGAACGTATTCACCGCGACATGCTGATTCGCGATTACTAGCGATTCCGCCTTCGTGGAGTCGAGTTGCAGACTCCAGTCCGAACTGAGAGAAGTTTTAAGAGATTAGCTTGCCGTCACCGGTTAGCGACTCGTTGTACTTCCCATTGTAGCACGTGTGTTGCCCAGGTCATAAGGGGCATGATGATCTGACGTCGTCCCCACCTTCCTCCGGTTTATCACCGGCAGTCTCATTAGAGTGCCCAACTAAATGCTGGCAACTAATAACAAGGGTTGCGCTCGTTGCGGGACTTAACCCAACATCTCACGACACGAGCTGACGACGACCATGCACCACCTGTATCCAATGTTCCGAAGAAAAGCTTTCATTACAAAAGCGATCATTGGTATGTCAAGACCTGGTAAGGTTTTTCGCGTATCTTCGAATTAAACCACATGCTCCACCGCTTGTGCGGGTCCCCGTCAATTCCTTTAAGTTTTAGCCTTGCGGCCGTACTCCTCAGGCGGGGTGCTTAATGCGTTTGCTACGTCACTAGGAGGCGGAAACCTCTTAACAACTAGCACCCATCGTTTACGGTATGGACTACCGGGGTATCTAATCCCGTTTGCTACCCATACTTTCGAGCCTCAACGTCAGTTACGATCTAGCAAGCCGCTTTCGCCACTGGTGTTCTTCCACATATCTACGCATTTCACCGCTACACATGGAGTTCCACTTGCCTCTATCGCACTCAAGTAAACCAGTTTCCAATGCAGTTCCGAGGTTAGGCCTCGGGATTTCACATCAGACTTAATAAACCGTCTGCGCTCGCTTTACGCCCAATAAATCCGGATAACGCTCGGGACATACGTATTACCGCGGCTGCTGGCACGTATTTAGCCATCCCTTTCTGGTAAGGTACCGTCAAGCTGAAAACTTTCTCTGAATCCAGTTATTCTTCCCTTACAACAGTGCTTTACGACCCGAAAGCCTTCATCACACACGCGGCGTCGCTCCGTCACACTTTCGTGCATTGCGGAAAATTCCCTACTGCAGCCTCCCGTAGGAGTTTGGGCAGTGTCTCAGTCCCAATGTGGCCGGCCAGTCTCTCAACTCGGCTACGCATCATTGCCTTGGTAGGCTTCTACCCTACCAACAAGCTAATACGCCGCAAGACCATCCTCTAGCGATCCAAAAGGACCTTTCAAACAAATCACATGTGTAATTTGTTGTTACGCGGTATTAGCATCTGTTTCCAAATGTTATCCCCCACTAAAGGGCAGGTTTCTTACGTGTTACTCACCAGTTCGCCACTCTAGTCATTGCCTCACTTCACCCGAAGGATCAATTCAGCGGCTAGCGTACGACTTGCATGTATTAGGCACGCCGCCAGCGTTCATCCTGAGCCAGGATCAAACTCTCAATTTAAAAAAGTTTGAACTTAGCGTTCATAATGAATTACTGACTGTTTGTTTTACCAAACGTTGTTACGTAATTTATTGTTTTTGTATTACGAATTGACTTCGCAAATTAATTAATTTGTTCATATCTATTTACATAGAAATGAATCCCTACACAATTTGTTTGTCTTTGTTCTGTTCAGTTTTCAAAGTGCTGCGTCACTTCAAAAGCAACCTTTATATCATGCCAGAGAAGCAAGCGAATGTCAAGACTTTTTCAACAATTTCTTGAGAAAAGAAATCTTTTAACCCTGCCGCGCTCCCTGAGCTGACTCAAATATACTACAGCCATTTAAGCCGAAGGTCAATAGGAAAATGAAAAAAAATATAAAAAACCCGCTGAAGATTCAGTGGGTAGGGAAAAGGGGCTATTTAGAAGACGATGACGTAGACGACGAAACGCTGCTGGCTGCGGGTTCAACCGAAGCAGAAGAACTCTCAGAAGAAGACTTCTCTTTAGCCTTCTCCTCTTTAACTTTTTCATAGTATTTCTTTATTTTAGCTGGCGACTTCAACATGAGTTCATTAGTTTTATAAAGCGAGTCCAAAGACGTGCCCTTATTTTTAGCATCCAAGGAACTAGGGTCCGAGGTTAGGGACTTCTTTAAACGGGCAAGCGTACTACTTGTCGTATAATTATAATCCTTTTTAATCACTGTCTTAAAGTTCGTTCGATGGTAAAAACGTAATAAGTCACCAGTGACAACTTCATCTGAATATTTAAGCTGGTCATCGACAAACTTTTGTGTCTTATCGATAAATTTCTTCATAGACTTGGAAGCAGTTTTGTATTTTATCGCCTTTCCAGTATCTGTATGCCAATAAGTACCATTCATTTTAATTACAGTTGGAGTGACAAAATCGCCATCTCTAAAGCTGACAATCTGACGATGCTTAGTTGAAAGAAGATCATTGCCAAACTGGACTGAGTTGGTATTCTGTACGCCCAACAAGTCAAGTAAAGTTGGTAAGACATCAATTTCACCGCCATAAGTATGGTCTATCCCACCCTTTAAATTGCTTGCATGAATCATAAAAGGTACCTTTTGAAACTGAGCCAGATCGTAATTGGTAATTTTTTTCTTTTTTAGCAATTGAGCAATAGCGGCTTCATGATTTTCTGAAATTCCATAATGGTCTCCATAAACATAAATCACACTGTTATTGTATAGGCCGCTAGCCTTAAGCCAGGCGATAAATTCACCAAAAGCGGAATCCAAATAATGAGCAGTCTGAACGTAATGGTCAACAGTCTTATCGCCCGTTGTCGTAGCAGGAAATTGGCTAGAAATTTCCTTGTTCGTCTCGTAAGGATAATGATTGGTAACGGTGATAATTTTTGCATAAAAAGGTTGTGGCAATTCTGAAATATATTTAGATGTATCTTTCAGGAAAATTTTATCCAACATTCCGTAACCGACATTGTAACTGGATTTAGAAGAATTCGGGTAAAAACTTTTGCTGAAAAAGTAGTCGTAGCCCCAGGATTTATATGTATTATCGCGATTCCAAAAAGACGGTACATCACCATGGAATGCAGCTGTAGTGTATCCCAACTGGCTTAAAATAGCTGGTGCAGATTGAAAAGTATTGCTTGTCCCATATTTGACCATCGCCGAGCCGGAAGATAAACCAAATAGAGAATTATCCAACATCATTTCAGCATCGGAAGTCTTCCCTTGGCCGACCTGATTATAAAAATTATCAAAAGAAAGCGTGTGCGAGTCGTGGTAGAACTTATCCAGATTTGGTGTCACTTCCTTTCCATCAACTTTATAGTCTATTAAAAACTGTTGAAAAGATTCCAAATGAAAAACGAAAACATTTTTCCCTTTATCAACGCCATAGTATTTCACATTGGCTGGTGCACGATGAGAGTTAATCCATTTTAAAATCGGTTTTAATTCAGACGCATTGGCTTTTTTACGGCTAACAGCCTGGTCATGCGTTTGTACGGCATTAAAAGCCGCATACTCGTTTAAGCCCATATATTTAACAATATAATTATCGTCAAAAGACCGCGTCAGCAAGCCAGAACGATTGGAATTAGCCAGTCCAAAGACAACAAAAATAAGTACGAAACCAAGTGTAGAAGTTAAAACGGCATATTTTTTTTGCAAACCTTTTTTATCGGAAGTGATTTGGCGAAAAAGCAAAAGCAGAACTAGCACAATAATATCTAAAAAAACAAGAAAATCACTTAGACGAATAATACCAGCAATCGATTTTCCAAGATTTTCCCCGACAGAAGAACCGGACGACATAATCGAAAAAGACAGAAAATCACTAAATTCACGGTAATAAAGCATATTGGCAAACAACCAAAAAGTTTGAATAAAGTTCATCAAAATCATTAACCAATAGGCTACATAACCGCGAAAATATAGAGCGATACTCAAGAATAAAATCGCTGTCGGCAAGGGATTAAGAACAGCAATCAGAACCTGCATCATCCCTTTAATACCAAGATTAAAATTAATGTAATATTCTATTACCGTTTTTAATTCAATAAAAAACAGGTTGATCAAAAAAAACGAAACCAATGGTCGAACCTGGTGATCACCTAAAAAATTCTTTATTTGTACAAATTTATGTTTAATCATTAAAAAGTCAACTTCAAATCACGAAGAATTTCATAAATATCAATAGCAACTAAATCGATATTATCAAATTTAAAAACATGATTGTCTCGAAATTCCTTAATAGTAAAAATATCCGTTCGACGATCAAAACTCACTCTAGCCAGATTTAACCCATAAAGATCAAAATTTCGAACTTGAACCTCTTGCCCGCTCTGATCCTTAACCATTGCTTCAAGGCGGTTAATAATTGGAGTAATTTCTGATTCAGTTTTCGACATGATTTTTTCCATCAAGCTGATTCGGTATTACATTATACGCTACCAGACCAGCGAAGATACCAAAATAATAAGTTATGATTCGCCAAACCAGCATTGCAAAAATAGTGACTGTATGGTTGGGCAAAAAACTGGAAAAAAGTAAGGAGAAACCTATTTCAGCACCACCCGTGCCACCAGGAACAGGAAAAATAGAAATCGCCAAGGTCAAAATAACATTTAAAACAATAATGAACATTGGGTCGGCATTATCAGCACCAACGGCTAGCAAGATAAAATAAGGGATTAAATAATAGACAATAAGCTGTATTAGAGTAACAAGCGAAACTTTGATTAATTTCTTTGGATCGTTGGCTAGTTTTTTAGAAACATCATGAAATTCAATAATTTTTTGGTTAAGTTTCCTATCGATTTCATCGACTTGTTGATCTGACAAAAACCAACGAAATGGTATTAAAACAATATTCGCAATTTTTTCGGTGATTGGTGGAAAAAACATAATAAATACCAAAACCAACAAAACAAGCACATGAATCACGATGCCAAAGACAACCAAACTAGTCATCGCCAGCATATGGTTGGCGACATATTGATATCCAAATAACAAACAGATTAAAAAAGCCACTACGATCATCGATTGATAAATAACGAATTTCATTAAGGAAACCGAGCTGCCTTCTCCAAGAGAAACCCCTGCTTGGCGCAAACCAAGAATTTGCATTGGCTGTCCACCAACCGAAAAAGGAGTAATCCCGTTACCGAACTGTTCCATAAAAGGGGTCCGTAAAACTCCCCAAAAACTAACTTTAGTTGGTTCCAAAAGAATTTTTAAAATCCATGCCATCGAAAGATAGTAAAAGATAATTAGCATAAAAGCGACTAAAAGCCAACCATAGTTGGTTTGGGCAATTTGTTGATTAAACTCCTTGATGTTTACTTTATGAAAACTGTAAATAAAAACTAAAGCGCCAATAAAAAGCGTAAAAAGCATCCAAAAAACACGTTGTTTAGTATTCATTACTCTCCTGACTTGGTAAAGACAAAGCTTTTTCATAAGCTTTTTTTAGTCGTGGTCCAATCACAGACACATCTCGCTTTAAAGCGACTTCGTGACCTGCTTTTGAAACATCCTTAACTTTTCCAGACAAAATCTCGTTTAAGCGTTTATCAAAATCGTCCAGACTTGCCGCCTTATAACAGTCAAAGCCGTCATGAAGCCAATCAGTGTAAACGGGAATATCACGGACAAGAACTTTTTGAGAACTGGCCAAAGCTTCGAGAACGACAATCCCTTCAGTTTCTTCATAACTGGGATACAAAAAGAGATCAGCACCGGAATAAGCTCCTTGTAAAACATCCCCAGTAATGTATCCAGCAAAAATACAATTAGCAGGGTGATCTTTTTTCACCGTTTCTCTAATTTTTTTCGGAATAATTCGTAAATCGGTATAACCGAACCATACAAAAAGATGTTTAGGGTTTCGTCTGGCTAATTCGACAAAATCCATAATTCCTTTTCTTTGAAAATAAAGACCAACAGAAATAATTATTTTTCTTTTATCGTCCGCTTTTAAATTCAAAAATTGACGAAACTTAACGATTTTTGATTTGTTTCGGTGATAAGAAGAAACTCTTACTCCATTTGAAATTGGAACAATTGGCTGCTTTAATCCATAAGACCGTAACAAAGATTTTGCATAAGGAGTCGGTGTAATAATTAAATCAGCTTGTCGATAAGCTTTAACCAAATGTCTTTTAAAAGGTTTGGAAAGAAAATTCGATCCAATAAAAGAATTGCGAAAGTCTTCATAAGTCGAGTGGGCATGATAAACTACCCTTCGATTCTGCAAACGAGCTTTCGCTACCATTGCCAAAGATTTCGGTCCATATGTGTTGACATCAATCAAGTCATAATCTTTCGAAAAAGGGCTAGTGTCTAGAACTATATCCGTGTAAGAAAGTTCCTCTTGTTGCAAACGCTGAGCGTGTCCAATCCCGGAACGGCTAATTAAGCCCGGGTTTTCAAAATACTGCAATACTTTCATTCAATTTATTCTACTATTTATCGTCCCGTGCTTCCTTTTTAACTTTCAAAATCTTTCGTTTCGCAACTTTTGGCAGGGGTAAACGGCCCAATAATTGACGGGCATAACCAATTTCTTCATCAGTTGGTTCGTCAGAAGACTTCGAACCCTCCGGATCAAAGTTATTAATAATTTGTTGATAGAATTTTAAGACATTGGCTCCAAATTTTTCAGCACTAATCTCTTTTAAAATCTGGTCCCGCTCAGGATTTTCCTTTTTAAAGCTTGGATCGGAAAGATAATTTTCAATCGCTTCGGTCATTTCTGCATTGTCATGTACAATCGTGCCGATAAACTTAGATTTCGTAATTTGATTTAAATAAGGATTCGGCATTGCGACAAAAGGACGGTTGGCATTAACTGCCTCAATAAATGTCAGTCCTTGAGATTCCGAAGTTGAAGGGCTGGCAAAAACATCTGCCATACGGTAATAAGAATAAACATCGTCATGATCCACCATGCCAACAAACTTGACATATTTATTAAGTCCGAGAGCTTTGGCATGATCTTCCAATTCTTCTTTCGCTGGCCCATCACCGACAATAACGAGAATTGCGTTGTGAAAATCATTAATAATATAAGACATAACGTTAATAAGCTCTTCAATGTTTTTTTCAAAAGCAACCCGGCCCAATGACAAAATAACTGGCTGTCGCGGTCTTATTTTTAAAGTTTTTCTTAATTCAACCGAATTATCAGACATATTTTTTGAAAAACTAACGCCAGTTGGAATTATTGGCATTGGTGCGTCTACTCCATAACCGCGCAGGGTATCATAAACTCTTTGGCTCGGGGCGATCACTCCGTTAACTGACTTCAAATAAGCGCGAACGATTACTTCGACACCACCGGCTTTGATTAATCTCCCATTCATCACGTAGTGCGTATAGTCCTGATACATCGTGTGATATGTATGAACAATCGGAATCTTTAATTGGCGGGCAATAATTTTTCCCATCAATCCAAGACTAAACTCAGTCTGAGTATGAATAATATCAAGCCTCAATGTTCGTGCAATTTCAATTGCTTCAAAAAAACCACGGAAAGTAATCCGGCGATCCTTAAATCCTGTATAGGGAATCGAAGAAAAACGATAAATACTTTTTTCGGATCCATGTCCATAATGAGAACGTTTTACTTTTGGATCAGTTGTCGTAAAAATATAAACGTTGTTACCCAATTCTTCTAATTGTTTGGCCAAAATCTGTGTGCTTGTGCTAACACCGGAAATTTGTGGAAAATAAGTGTCAGTAAAAAGTCCAATATTCATGCTTTCATTATACTTTTAAGCAAAAAAAAAGACCCGCAGGTCCTCATTTAATTGAATTTTTGACTAAATCGATTACTTCTTGGTTAGTATCCTTATCCAAACTTTCATTTGCCAATTTTTTCATATCCGAAACTTTCAAGTGCTTCATCAAAGAACGAGTCGGTAAAACCGAGGAAGCCGACATCGAAAATTCATCAAGACCCAATCCCATTAAAACGGGCACGGCAACCGGATCGCCTGCCATTTCTCCACACATTGCAACAACTTTATCTTCTTTATGCGCAGCCTCGATTACATTGTGAACCAATCGAAGAATCGCCGGATTATAAGGCTGATATAGATAAGAAACACTATCGTTTCCTCGATCAGCTGCCATTGTGTATTGGATCAAATCGTTAGTACCGATTGAAAAGAAATCAACTTCTTTAGCGAATTTATCGGCCAAAACAGCCGAGGCAGGAATTTCAACCATGATGCCGAGCTTTATATGGTCGGCAATCTTCGTACCCTTAGAAAGCAATTTATTTCTCTCCTCTTCGTAAATTTTCTTGGCTTGACGGAACTCAGGCAAAGTGGCGATCATTGGAAACATGATCCACAAATTACCATAAACCGATGCACGCAAAAGTGCCCTGAGTTGTGTCCGAAAAATATCATCCTGCTTTAGAGAAATACGAATCGCACGGTAACCTAGGAATGGGTTATCCTCTTTTGGCAATTTCCAATAACTTAACTGCTTGTCGCCACCAATATCCATTGTACGAATCGTGACTGGTTTCCCATTCATCGCCTGTAAAGCAGCTTTGTAAGCAGAAAATTGCTCATCCTCTGTTGGAAGATGGTCGGAATCAATAAACAAAAACTCCGTCCGAAACAAACCAATTCCTTCTGCACCGTTGGCGATAACTGAGTCCAAGTCTTTTGGAGAACCAATATTAGCGTTTATATCAAAGTGCTTGCCATCGGCCGATTCGGTCGTCTGGTCTCTTAGCTTGGCTTGTTCGCGTTTCCGAGCAAAATATTCACCAACTTTTCGAGCATATGCAACCTCTTCATCCTCACTAGGATCGATCAAAACCTGGCCGGCACCTCCATCGACGATTAGGTTTACATGATCTTTAATGTCGCTGATCGCATTTCCCGTTCCAACAACTGCTGGAATTTCCAATGAACGAGCCATAATTGAAGCATGTGCCGTCCGACCACCAATATCAGTAACAATTCCTTTAACAAAAGTCGGATCAAGTTGTGCAGTATCAGATGGAGTCAGATCGTGAGCAACAATAATCACCTCTTCATCAATTAAAGCTGGATTCGGTAAATTGATTCCCAGCAAATGGCTCGTTACCCGTTTTGCAATATCGCGAATATCGGCTGCACGTTCCTGCATATAAGCGTTATCAGTCATCGCTTCAAAAGTAGCTATATAATTGTCAGTTACATTTTTAAGTGCTGACTCGGCATTAATCTGTTTATGCTCAATTTGTGCTTTAATCCCAGAAACCAACTCAGGATCAGAGAGAATTGTAATATGTGCTTCAAAAACTTCCGCCTCTTCTTTACCGAGATTTTTTTCAGCCTTGGATTTGATTTTCTTTAAATCATCTTTAGAAGCAGAGAGCGCTTTGTCCAAACGGTTTTCCTCTGCATCGATATCTTTGATTTTTTCGTTATAAGGAAAAGCCAAACTCGGATCAACCAATAAATAACTTTTAGCGATCCCAACACCATCCGATGCCGCAATTCCAGTTAATTTTTTCGTTTCAGCCATTGTGTACCTCACTTGAATTTTTTGATAACGAAAATTTTTGATTCGTTTTCAATAATACTTCGGCTTTTTAAGTCAATTAATATTCAAATGCCTAAATGCCGTCCCATCTATCATAGACTTTGAAACCGTTTTCAACAATCCCATTGGGTTCTTTTCATCTAAAAAATATAAAAAATAAAGTCTAAAGAAATTCTTGCCATTGGCAATACTTAAATCCAATTCAGCATTTTAAAGATCGAAATATTTCTCCAAATAATCAGCAACGCCGTCTTCTGTGTTAAGTTTCGTCACAGCTTGAGACACCTTTTTAACGTCTTCGATCGCGTTTTCCATTGCAACACCGATACCTGCTGACTTAATCATCGGTAAATCATTTTCCTCATCGCCAAAAGCCATCACATTATCAAAGGTCCAACCAAAATGTTTCAGTAACTGGCCGAGGCCAAAACTTTTATTTACTCCCTTTGGCAAAAATTCCAATAAATTAGGTCGACTTTTAACAATCGTAAAGGTTGGATAATCGCTCGCTTTTTCTTGAATTTCAGCAACTTGATCAGGACCTGTTTGACTGACAAATTTAAAATAATGATTTTCAGCCGGTAAATCATGAAACTTGATATCCGTAAAATCCATCAATTTTCCTATAAAGGACTGATAACCGGATTTCCTGACATCAATAATTGAATAAGCATGATCAACAGTGATGCCATCCAGTGGGAAGCGCATCTGATTTGCCAAATTATTAATCGGCACAACATCGTCTTTTGTTAAAAATTTACTGGAAATAATCTTCTTGCTCAAATTATTTTGAATGGCTCCTCCATTAAAATTAATTGAATAATCTTCCGGTTGTTTTAATTCCAGTTGATCTATAAAAGGTAGTATTCCTTTAATCGGCCTTCCGGTTGTTAAAACAACTTTTAATCCCTTTTTATGCAAAAATCTCAATACTTTCTGATTGCGCGTACTAATTTCACTTTCAGCATTCAGCAATGTATTGTCCAAATCTAATGCAATTAATTTTATTTCCAATTTTTACCTCCGAATTTTTAATAAAACAAAAGACCGTTCATTAACCAAAACGGCCTAAAAGAATGTTCACTTGTCCAAAGCCTCGACTTGCTTTAAAACTTTACCAGCATCCATTATTCCATAGGAAGTCATGTCAATTAAGCCAACAGGAATTTTATTGTTATAGGCTTTTTGATACTTGCTTACCAAATAACGTACCTGTGGCGCAAGCAAAATAACTTTTGGATCACTTATAGAAGCTTTATCAAGTCCAACCGAGTCAGCCGCTCCTTCAACCGAATATGGAAGACCATTCATTTCAGCATAATCATCCATTTTTTTGGCTAGCAACGAAATAGACATTCCGGCCGCATCAACAAGTAGAACATTTTTCTTATCTACCATGATTATCTCCTCATAACATAATATAAATTATATAACGATTAAAAGCGCAGAATAATTCGTATTATTCAGCAACCTTCATTAACAGATTTTTAACAAGCTACCAAAAAAATATTTTGTACATAGATAAATATTTATTTTATATAAGGGACAAAAAAATATAGCAAAAAAACTATACCAATTTATATACCAATTTGATATTGTTCTTGACTTTTTAAAAAGCTATAATCTTATTGAGGACAAAAATATGAAACTTGAAATTATTAATTCGCAAGCCGAAGCCGGTCAAAAAGGGCTCCAGGTCTTTAAACAAGCGATTCAAAATGGGGCGCAAGTATTTGGTTTAGCAACCGGTTCCACGCCAATCTCGATTTATGACGCAATCACAAAATCAGATTTGGACTTTACAAAAGCCACTTCAATTAATCTTGATGAATATAAGGGACTTGCCGCTGACCATCCGGCAAGTTATCGTTATTTTATGAATAAATACTTTTTCTCTAAAAAGCCTTTTGCTCATTCCTATATGCCTAACGGTCTAGCAAGTGACTTGAAAGTTGAAATCGAACATTATGATCAAATAATTAACGACAATCCAATTGATTTGCAAATTCTTGGTATTGGTCGCAATGGCCATATCGGTTTTAATGAGCCAGGAACATCCTTTGAATCCAAGACGCACATTGTTGAACTAACAGATAATACGATTCAGGCAAATTCACGTTTCTTTGATTCGATCGACCAAGTGCCAAAGCAGGCAATTTCTATGGGGATCGGTTCAATTATGAAAAGCAAAGAAATTCTAATTGCCGCTTATGGAAAAGAAAAAGCTCAGGCAGTCAAAGAATTTATTGAAGGACCGGTCACTGAAAACGTACCTGCTTCTATTCTGCAAAATCATCCGAAAGTCACAATCATCCTTGATCAAGCTGCTGCTTCCCTTTTAAACAAAAAATAAATTAATAAAAAGAAAAATTTAATTTTCACCTTAAGTTGGAAAAACATTCGGCTTCAAGGTGTTTTTTTGTTTAAGCGCCAAAAATTTATGCTGATATTTTTCTCAGAAAAGTTTTTAAGTGATTAAAATTTTTTGTATAAAAAAACAACGTTAAACGTTGCTAAATTATTACCACATTAAACTAGAGACTCACTCTTAAGCGTACCCTCAACACCATCAAGGGCTGCTTGTGCGTCACCACCATCGGCAACGATCTCAATCTTGGCTCCTTTACCGGCACCAAGGCTCATCACACCCATAATCGACTTCAAGTTAACTTCTTTACCGTCATACTTCAAAGTCAGCTTTGAATCGAACTCTGAGGCTTTTTGAACAAGCATCGTCGCAGGACGCGCGTGTAAGCCAGAGTCAGCAGTAATCGTAAATTCTTTAGAAACCATAATTCCTCCATAACCTCTAATCTAATTTTATCAATAAACTTATATTACACAAGCGCTTACACGAAAAGCTTTCTAAACATTTTTTAGATTAAAGCTTAAAAACGCTCATTAATTATTCTACCTTTTCTTTTCGACGATAAATAATTTTTCCACCTTTTTGTGCAAAACCTTTAATACCTGATTGAAAACTAAAATCGCTCCATGCTTTATAGAAATCTGGAAAAGTTTCGCTCGTTACTTCAAACTGATCAATTTCTCCGTTTCGCAGAGCTTCTAATTTTTCTTTAAAATCTTTATCCATTAGTTGCTGTATCCATTCTCCTTTGCGTAAGTAACAATATTTTCCTGTTGTTTTCCGGCATTAACAATCATCTTTCTAATTTCCAGATCAGAAATTGGATTCGTATTAATTCCTGCCTGCTGAAGATTCTTGCGGCCCTGGTCAACAACATTCTGAGGAATACTCGACGTTGTCTCGTAAATTTTAGTCCACTCGCTGGAAATCGAAGTACTAGATGAAGCCGCTTTACTAGACGATGCAGCAGCTGAATCAGCTTCACTGGCAGTCTCCGTTTCCTTGGAACTTTCCTCAGCTGCTTTATTCTTCTGTTTTTCAATGGCTTGGCGTGCCAGTTTAATAGAGTTATTAGCTCGTGTTAATAATATCTCGTAACCATTTTTATATGACTTGATTTTTTTAAACTCGGTAATCGCATCAGAATAATTTTTGACTTTCAAAAAGTTGGATGCTTCCTGAAAACTGGAAATCTGATTAATTTTATTTTCAATATCTGTCTGTTTTATCACAAAATCCAATGAATCAGTCAATGTTTTTTTGGCCTGACTATATTTCTTGTCTTCAACCCGTTCTTTGGCAAGCATCTTCAATTGTTGATATTTATCTGAACTATCCCTCGTCATATGCCAGGCATAAAACCCCACTCCAACAAGGACTAAAAAGATAATCCCGAGAAATAGTAAAAACTTTTTCATCCTATAAGAATTATAACTGAATCATCAAAAGAAGACCGAATAGAGCCTTTTTAGAATCTCTGACCATTATTGACTAATGATAAGAATGGTGTATAATTTTCTGCAAAGGTCAATAAAGGTCAAACATCGATAATAGCTCTGATGCTTGAAATTTTACTTTATTTGACGGAGGAAAAAATGGCTGATTATAATGACGATCCCTTCGTTTTTGGTAATTTTAATGTTGATGATATTTTTCGTCAATTGAACGGCCAAATGGCAAATATGCAACAAGCAAATAATGGTTCAGCTCAAGCACGCCCTGGACATACCGGCGGAAATAATAATAAGAAAAAAAATGGTTTGCTCGAACAATTCGGCATTAATATTACCGAACAAGCACGTAAAGGCAAATTAGATCCGGTTATTGGTCGCAGCCAAGAAGTTGGACGCGTGATCGAAATTCTCAATCGGAGAACAAAAAATAATCCCGTTTTGATAGGCGAAGCCGGTGTTGGAAAAACGGCCGTCGTTGAAGGATTGGCGCAAGCAATTGTTGCAAAGAAAGTTCCCGATAAATTAATCAATAAGGAAGTTATTCGTTTGGATATGGTTTCCCTTGTTCAGGGAACCAGCATGCGAGGACAATTCGAAGCCAGGATGCAGCAATTGATGAAAGAAGTTGAATCGCGCGACGAGGTAATCCTGTTCATTGATGAGATTCATGAAATCATGGGTGCGGGAAACGCCGAAGGCGGCATGGATGCCGGTAACATTTTAAAGCCGGCCCTTGCTCGCGGAGAATTTCAGTTAATTGGTGCAACTACTCTAAAAGAGTACCGGAATATCGAAAAAGACGGAGCAGTTTCTCGACGCTTTCAAGAAGTAATGGTTGAAGAACCATCGAAAGCAGAAGCCGTAGAAATTTTGAAGGGTTTACGTCCAAAATATGAGGACTTCCATCATGTAAAGTATCCTGATAGCGTCTTGGAAACAGCGGTCGATCTATCCGATCGCTATGTTCCGGAACGTTTCTTACCCGACAAAGCAATTGACCTGATTGATGAAGCAGGTTCAAGAAAAAATCTTCATTTGGAATTTGTTAGTCCCGAAGAAATCCAACAAAAAATCAATAATGCCGAAGCAATGAAACAGCAGGCAATTGAAAAAGAGGATTATGAAAAGGCTAGTTATTGGCGAGATCAAGTCGATAATTTGCAAAAACAGAAAAAAGTTGCTGAAGATAATCCAGAAAATGTTGCCAATGCAGCGACGGTTACTGTTCAGGATATTGCTAAGATCGTTGAAGAAAAAACCAAAATTCCAGTTGGCGATTTGAAGAAAAACGAGGCATCACAACTAAAGGATTTGGATACTCATTTACGTACACATGTAATTGGCCAAAATGAAGCCGTCGAGCGCGTTTCTCGTGCTGTTCGTCGTAATCGTATCGGATTAACAAAGTCAGGCCGGCCGATTGGCTCCTTCTTGTTCGTTGGCCCAACCGGAGTTGGAAAAACCGAAACAGCCAAACAGCTCGCTAAAGAAATGTTTGGTTCCGAAGATTCCATGATTCGATTTGATATGTCTGAATATATGGAACCACAAAGCATTTCGAAATTAATTGGTGCTCCTGCTGGTTATGTTGGCTATGAAGAAGCCGGCCAATTGACTGAACAAGTTCGTCGTCACCCGTATTCATTAATTTTACTTGATGAAATCGAGAAAGCACATCGTGATGTTATGAATATGTTCCTGCAAATTCTCGACGATGGGCGTTTGACTGATTCTCAGGGTCACGTGGTTAGTTTCAAAGACACGATTGTGATTGCAACTTCCAATGCCGGAAGCGGCGATGTCGGAAATAACCCTGTTGGTTTTGCGGCCGAAACGGCTCAAGATTCAGCAGAACATCGTCTGGTTGAAAAGTTAAAGAACTACTTCAAACCCGAATTCCTAAATCGTTTTGATGCGATTGTCGAATTTAAAGAGCTTGGCAAGAACGAATTAAGCAAGATCACCGGCTTAATGCTTGAACAAATGAATTCAATGCTGGCTGATAATGATCTGCATGTCGACGTCGACAAAGCAGCGAAAGATAAGCTGGTCGAATTAGGATTCAATCCAGAGATGGGTGCTCGGCCACTGCGTCGTGTTGTTCAAGAGCAAATCGAAGACAGTGTTGCCGATTTCTATCTTGATAACCCAAATGTTCATCAGCTTAAAGCTACCCTTAACAAAGATGGCAATATTGTATTAGTCCCGAAAAAAATAAATGCACCAGCTAAGACAATTGCGTCTGATGTTCCTGCAACGAATCAAAAAAATAATTAAAAGATTTAAAAACACCAACTTCATCTCAGTTGATGTTTTTTATTATCTACTGGGTGCGTTAAGATTAAGCTATCATGCAGATTATTATTGCTATACACGTATTATCAGTTATTGCAATTGCAGTTTCAGGAACGGCTGCTTTAATTTTGCCACCCGAAAAAGACAAAAAACTCGTTTTGACTACAAGAATTATTTATCTGCCACTTTTTGTCAGTGGATTATTGTTAGCCCTTAAAACAGCTCACGGCCAACCAGTATTGACAATTCTTAAAATTGCCGTTGCTTTGGCTTTTATTGCTCTCTTGGAAATAAGTTTTGCTCATAAAATTAAGAAGGCACCTACTAAAATCGTGTTGGCAATTTTAGCAATTCTTTTCTTCCTTGCTGCACTACTGGGAATTATGTTAATTGCTAATGAAAATTCTTGATCGAATTAAAATAGTTAAATAAAAAGCTTGGAATCCTCCAAGCTTTTTATTTAACTTACTTATTAGAAATAGCAGCAATGCCAGGCAAAGTTTTGCCTTCAAGATATTCAAGGCTGGCTCCACCACCTGTAGAAATATGAGTAAATTGATCAGCAATTCCGAGCTGGGAAACAGCCGCGGTCGAATCGCCGCCGCCAACAATTGTCGCAGCTCCCTGGGAAGTCAAAGATCCGATAAATTTGCCTAGTTCCAATGTGCCGTTAGCGAAGTTGCTCATTTCAAATACGCCCATTGGTCCGTTCCAAACGACTGTTTTGGCACCTTTTAAAGTATTTTTAAATTTCTCGATTGTTTTTGGTCCAATATCAAGACCCATCCAACCGTCAGGAATACCATGTTCAAAAACTTTTGTCGGTACATCATTTGCAAAACTTTCAGCAGCAACAGAATCTTCGGGCAATACCAACTTGTCGCCTGCTTCCTCCATAATTTCTTTGGCCAGGCCAACTTTATCAGCCTCAAACAAAGAATTACCAATTTTAACACCGTTGGCGTTGGAAAAAGTATAGCTCATTCCACCACCAACAATAACTTTGTCGGCTTTTGACAACAAATTTTTGATAACTTCGATTTTGTCAGAAACTTTAGCACCCCCTAAGACTGCTACGAATGGATGTTTTGGATTATTAACAGCTTCATCCAAATACTTGATTTCCTTTTCCATTAAAAATCCAGCAGCAGTTTGTGAAACATTTGAGGCAATACCAACATTTGACGCATGAGAACGATGAGCCGTTCCAAAGGCATCATTTATGAACAAATCATCCCCTAAACTGGCCCAATATTTACCCAATTCAGGATCATTACCAGACTCACGTTTAACATACTCGCCGTTTTTGTCGACATCCTCGTAACGAGTATTTTCGACCATTAATACTTGGCCGACTTTTAAGTCGTTGATAGCGTCTTCAAGTTCCTTACCTTCGGTTTTTCCTGGAAAAATAACTTCCTGGCTAAGCAAATCGCCCAAATGTTTGGCCACTGGAGCCAAACTTAATCCTGGCTTGTCCTCGGTTTTCTTAACACGGCCAAGATGACTAAAAAGAATAGCCTTCCCGCCTTGTTCAAGAACGTATTTAATCGTTGGCAAAGCAGCAACAACACGA
This sequence comes from Oenococcus sp. UCMA 16435, assembly GCA_004010835.2. Lineage (GTDB taxonomy): Bacteria > Bacillota > Bacilli > Lactobacillales > Lactobacillaceae > Oenococcus. Next base: position 1,779,517 of record CP030868.2, on the reverse strand, counting down.
TTATCGTTGCCGATGACACCATCCTTAATCGGTACGTTGAAATCAACCCGCATCAAAACTTTTTTGCCTTTTAAGTCAAGGTCTTTTACAGTTAATTTTGTCATTTAGCCTCCTAACAAATTTCTAATATACCCTACTATTATAGTGTAAAAACTCACAATTCAGAAACTTTTGCGCCTCTTTCATATGCTGCAACACTTTTACTTCCATTAATTTAATATAAGCAAATTAATGGAAGTACAATTATATTTTATCTATTTACTTATTATGATATTCTCATTTATAGAAAGAACTATTATAAGAATCGTCAAAATAAAAATCGGTTTTAGCCGATTTTTACTCGAAATATACTCTTGATACAAATAATAATTAAATTTTGAAAATAATTTTTTCCAAATTCAAATTTCGGACAAATTAAGCTGATTACGAAAGTTAATTATCTAAAAAACAATCAGACCATTAAATAAATCTAACTAAAGTTTTAAACTGAATTCGTTAAGATCAAATAAATGCCAAAGAACATTTCTGAAAATCAACTAGAACTATCTACATATATAAAAGATAATTCTTTAATTAAATCTACTCATTTAAAAGTATGATAAACAATATTTTGTATATCACAATTATCATATATTCAACGGCAATACAGTGATCTCATTTTTTTAAATTTATTTTAACTAGTTTTTCAAAACTGATTCATGTTGCTTATAAGCTTCCTTAATTTCTCCTATTAAGTCTTGATCCTTAAGTTGAGTGGTTTCTTTGATAACTTGTTCAATCGATTCATCTTTCAACATTTGCTGTAATTTGACGCTTTCGCTGTCTTTTGGAAAATCGAAGAAAAATACCATACCAACTGTATCAACCAGTGCTTTATAGTCGGAACCAAATTCTTTGAGTTCTCGAATCGGGCGGACAAAGCGTTCATTAAAACCTAGTTTACGAATCGGTGTGCGACCAACTCTTTCGATATCATCGGAAATAAACGGATTTTCAAATCTACTTAAAATCTTTTTCTGATAAGCGGAGTGAACCTGAGGATCAAAATGCCACTTTTGGATCAATAGGTCGCCAGTTTCACTAAGAACAGACTTTACTTTATCAACAACAGCCTCATCTTTAATGGCCTCGCCGATTGTCTTGTATCCTTTCATATTTCCAGTATATGCAGCTGTTGCATGACCGGTATTTACAGAGAAAAGTTTGCGTTCAATATATGGTTCCAAATCATCTTCATATTCAACACCTTCTAAATGAATCTCTGGACGTTTCATTTGTGATTTGTCAATAACCCATTCTTTAAAAGGCTCAACGGAAACAAACAATGGATCGTCGTGTTTTTGCATTGGCACAATCCGATCAACGGCTGCATTAGGAAAACCAATATACTGATCAGCCCATTTTTGTTCTTCGCCATTTAGCGATTCATAAACTGACTCCTTTAATGATTGGCTTCCGCCAATCATATTTTCACAAGCTATTACGTCGATTGGCACGGTATTGCCAATCGAATGACGCAGTTTTATACCATCGGCAATCAATGGAGCGATAATGTGCAAAATTTTTGGTCCAATCGCAGTTGTGACCATATCGGATTTAGAAATTTCCTCAGAAACAGCCTTGGGATTTTTGGCATTATTAATACCTTTTACATTGTGTACCTCGATTTGTTTGTGCTCTTTGGCAGCTAGTTCAATAGTATAGCCACCTCTTTTATTAAGCTGATCAATTACTGTTTCATTAACATCAACAAATGTTATATCAAAACCGTTTTCAGCTAAAGTTTCCCCTATAAAACCACGACCAATATTACCAGCACCGAAATGAACTGCTTTCATTTGCTATTAACCTCCTTTAGTAGATTAATTATTTCTTCTTTTGATTGAGCATCTGCTAGCTTGACCACATTATTAACATCACTACAGAAAATTGATATTTGTGATAGTAAATCTAAATGTTCTCCGTTAAGCCCGGCAATTCCGAAAACAATCGTGACAATATTTTCGCTCTCATTATTGCTTGAGAAATTAACACCCGTCGGAATTTGAACGATAGAAATACCGGTTTTGTTAATGTATTTCTTCCCATCATCGGTACCATGTGGGATTGCAATAAAGTTCCCCATATAAGTTGATAAATCTGTTTCTCTTTCCAACATCGAATCTATATATTCTGGTTGTGCATAGCCATTTTTAACTAAAAGTTGTCCGGCTAATTGAATTGCTTCTTTTTTAGTAGCAACTTGTTGATCTAGTAGAACCGTTTCTTTTTTTATATCCATTTAGTTGTCTCTTTCCCAAAAATCAAGTTGTTCAATAAATTGAGTTGCAACTAAATTTTTGATTTGTTGTTCGCTCCCATTTTCAAAAATGGAAATATTTTGATTATTCATCACAATCGCGCTGCTAATCTTACTCATTAAGTTATTTTGGAAATCCGGCATTGAAGTTGGACCAAGCATGAGCAAAACGCGCTTTACTGAAATCGTGGTCCGGTTCATTGACATCATCTCAATCGGATTTGTTAATTCATATACCGAGAAGAATGCACTCGTAATACTTTCATCAGTTGCGTGAGCCAATGAAAGATGCGAATCAGGAATTCCAACTGGAGACATATTTATACGTTCCAGAATTTTTTTGGTAACTTTTTGACGATCATTAATTATTCCGATCGGTATTTCAGACAAAATACGTTCAAATAGCTTAGATAGCGATTCATTAATCTCGTGATTATCTAGTAATTTTAAATGGATATTGTCCAACAATTGTTGACTAAAATCCGCCTTTTTGACCAAATCGATTAATTTTTTTTGTTTGTTTTTAAAATCGTTTTTTTCCGATTTATGATCATTTACATTATTTTCGTATCTCAAGTTGCGAGTACTGATAAATTTTTTTATCCGCAAAACTTCATCACTTAACAGCAACGGGCTAACAACCTGATAATCTTTATCAAAATCAGACAAGGTCACGGTTGAAAGAATAATGTCGAAATGATCAAGCTGAATATTATTAAGTTGCGAAATTTTTGCTATTCTTATTTCTGATATTTCGGGAATTTCTTTACTGAGCCGGCCCTTTAAAATGCTCGCTGCTCCAATTCCGTTTGGACAGATAACTAATGCCGAAAGCCCGCTATCCGTCGTTTGATTATTAATATAACTGTTGGCAAAGTACAAAAGGATAAGTTGTTTTTCCGTTTCGTTGAAAATATATTCCGAAAATATATTATTTAGTGATTTATTCAAAATTTTGTATAAATCAGAATACTGTACACTTGCGTTATTTAAAATTTTTATATTTTCGTTTGGTAATCCAAAGTTTTTATTTTTGCTATAAAGCAAAAGTACCATGTGTTTATCCAAGCGTCGAAACAAATCCGAATCCTTGCTAAAATTCCAATGAAAATCCTTAGAAACATTTTGAATGAGTTGCTTGACATTGAACGAAATCTGCACATCATAATTTGCCTCCCAGTCACCCGGAGATAATTTATAATCAAGCTCTCTTATTTGCATTGCAATAAAGTTAATTTCACTCATCGTAATATTTTCTTTTATATCGCTAGTAAAATTTTTAAAAATTTCTAAGACTCTTTGACGATAACTGAAAAAATTTCCATCGAAATTGTGAACCGCATATTTTTTAAGGCCATGCTTTTTCATACGCATTATAGAAATCGTAATAATTAAAATTAGTTCGATTTCTTGAAGATCAGAACTCCACGAAAGCCTTAAAACACTGCTATTTTTTAAAGCGTTAGCAGTCTCTGAAAGTATTTCCTTAGGCAAAAGTTTCAAGAAGAAACTGTCAGAGCGATAACTTCCATTTGAATTCAAATATTTAAAGAAGTCATAGCCATTAATTTCGCTGATTAATATTTCGCAAGCGATTGATCTTATTTGAGATTCTTTGCCCACAAGATCAACACCAACAGCCTTCTTTTTTAAAATCGTGATCCCGCTTTCCTTTAATGGCGTTGAAAATCTTTTTAAATCACGTTGGACGGTCCCTTCGCTAACACCCAAAGATGAAGCAAGAGAAAAAATTTTAACGGGTCCATCATTTTCAAGCAGCAGCAAACACAACAATGCGTTCTCTCGTTGTTCCGTTGTTAAATTTAAGCCTTTATTTTGTAATTGCAGCTCATCCTTTAATTTTTTGAGATCCTCGCTAGATCCTTTTAGGTAATAATATCCATTAGAATTTTCAATGTGTATACCATGGCTCTTGCAAAAATATTTTTAATTCAGAAAATTCTCGATAAACAGTTCTACGACTAATATTTAAGGAAGCTGCAATTCTTGATAAAATAATGCCATTATCAGACTCATAAAGCTTTGTTAAAATTTTTTTTTGACGATTAGATAATAAAATCAATTTAATATCCTTAGTTAATTTAAATGATCAATAATGTAGTCATATTTAGGTGAATCTAATAAGTTTTCAACTTTAACCGTTTGAATCTTATTATCAGAATCTAATTTCAAATTATCTTTTACTTCTGCAGTTAAAATAGCCAAGTGCTCTTTATTGTCTTTTAATTCGCTAACATTAATATTTTTAGCAAGTGTATTTTTGCCTGCTTTCTTCAAGCGATCTTTAAAAAGCGAGGCTGCCATTGCAGAGGAACCAACTGTATGGCCATGATAGACGAAATCAACTTCTTTAATTGCTTGATAGTCTAACGGAACAGTTGCACTTTTATTCTCATTAAGATCTTTTTTTTCGCTAGATTCCGCTGAATTAATTTGAGTTGCTGCATTAAGATTTAAAACGACTTGATCATATTTTGGACTGTTTAACAGATTGTCCACAGAAATATGCATTGCACTTGGCGTCTTCTGTAAAGCACGATCAGATAACTCTGCCTGTGTAATTATCAAAAGGCCTTGTTCATCTGTCAAATTACTAATCGATGCGTTTGTAATAGGTATATTAGTTATTCCAGCTTTTTTTGCTTTGTCACGTAGTATAGAAGCTCCCATTGCAGACGAACCCATCCCAGCATCACAAGCAAAAATAATTTTTTTGACATCTTCATATTTCTTAACTGACTCGTTTGCAGCCTGAGCCGATGGAACGCCTTCACCTTTTGATTCAGCTTTCATTTGTTCCATTTGAGCTTGTTTTTGAGCAAATACATCTGTCGGTTCGGTGCTCTTATCAGACTTCAAAATTATTGCAGCTACAATGAATGAAACTAGTGCGGCAAGGAAAACGCCTGTGAGAATCTGTAAATAATTTCCTTTTGGTGTCATCAACAAAACTGCGATTATAGAACCAGGCGAAGCGGCTGCTTTTAACCCTGTACCTAATGCTGTAAATGTAAAAGTACCAGTAACTCCACCTGCGATTGCGGCAAGAATCAGCATAGGCTTCATTAAAACGTATGGAAAATAAATTTCATGAATTCCACCGAAAAACTGAATAATGGCCGAACCAGAAGCAGAAGCTTGTGCCATGCCTTTACCAAAAAACATATATGCAAGCAAGATTCCTAAACCAGGACCAGGGTCAGCTTCCAACAAAAATAGCACTGATTTTCCAGCAGAAGCCGCCTGCTGAATTCCCAAAGGAACCAAAATACCGTTACCAACAGCGTTGTTCAAAAATAGAACTTTAGCTGGTTCAATAAAAATATTAGCCAGTGCTAACATATGAATATTTATGACCCACTGCACACCCGTTGCAATAAAGCCGTTTCCTGCGGTAACTAACGGGTCCACGACAAACAATCCGAAAATTGCAAGTATCATCCCCAGTATTCCGCTGGAAAAATTATCATATAGCATTTCAAAACCGGTTTTGACTTTATCCCGGAAAAAGCTATCAAATTTTTTTATACACCAGCCGCCTAACGGTCCCATAATCATGGCGCCTAAAAACATTGGAATTTTAGACCCGACAATAACACCCATTACGGCAATTGCTCCAACAACGGCTCCACGTTCTCCATCAACCATCCGGCCACCAACGTAAGCAATCAATAAAGGAATTAAATAAATTTCCATTGGTGTGATAAGAGTGGCAATATGAGTATTTGGAATCCATCCACCTGCCATAAATATGGCCGTAATTAGGCCCCAAGCGACAAGTGAGGAAATATTAGGCATAATCATTCCGCTTAAACTTGTTCCAAATTTTTGGACTCTGGTCTTCAAAGATTTTTTGGGAACTGTTTTTGACTTTGTTTCCACATAATCCATATAAATAACCTCCTCATGTGTTTCCACAAGAATGATTCTAGGTTATGTTGTAAACGCTTACAAGAACTACTAAACGACATTTAGACACAGATATGAGTGACAAAAATGATTTAAATCATAAACAATGATGTAAAGAAAATCACATGTTTATAGTTTTCACGCTTAAACAAATCAATAATTTTTTAAATAATTGGATAAAGATTATTTTTAAAATTTCCGACTGCAATACTAAGAAGGTCGAATCAAGCATCACAAAATAGTAGAAAAAATCTTAAGTACAACTGTATGGAATACCGCAACAGAAGTAATAAGGATATTTCAAATAAAATAATATGTTGGTTAGCGAAATTTATTAAAACGAAAAATATGTTTTTAAATAGCCAAAAAACGATATACAATCCAAGCGTTGGGCCGTATACCGTTTAAAGACAAAGAATAAACTATTATTTATTTATTTTTTAAATAGCTTTTAGATCTCACCAAATTAATTGGCATATCCTGGTTTGCCTAGAATCTTAAACATGTTTGTTTTATATACTTCAACACCTGGTTGGTTAAAAGGATTAATCCCATTCAGGTAACCAGATACAGCAACTGCTGCCTCGAAGAAATAAATCAGATTTCCAAGATTAAATTCATCAAGATCATCCAACTGCAAAAGAATATTAGGAACACCAGCCGAGGTATGAGCCTGAGCTGTAGCTGTCAAAGCCGCTTCGTTAACTTCTTTAATCGGACGATTTAAAAGATAATCAAGATTATCCGCATTATCATCAGCCGCTGGAACAACTCGATTACTAATTGGTTTAGTAATGTCAAAAATTGTTTCAAACAAAATCTTCTTACCGTCTTGGATATATTGACCGATTGAATGCAAATCAGTAGAGAAAACCGCTGAGGTTGGATAAATACCCTTATTATCTTTTCCTTCAGATTCAGACATTAATTGTTTCCACCATTCAAATAAATATCTGAATTGTGGTTCATAACCAACAATCGTTTCAACATCAAAACCTTTTCGATATAAAATATTACGGTATATCGCATAAAGAATTGATGGTTTGTTCAAAATATCCTCATCTTTGGCAAATTCTTCTTGAGCTTCCTTGGCACCATCCATCAACTTTTTAATATCGATACCGGCCGCTGCGATCGGCAAGAGACCAACAGCACTCAAAACCGAATAACGACCGCCAATCCCATCAGGTACAACGAAACGTTCAAATCCGTTTTCTTTAGCAACATCCAACAAAGCACCCTTATGAGCATCTGTTGTCACAAAAATACGTTTACTGGCTTCATCTTTACCATACTTTTTTTCAATTAAACTCTTAAAAATTCGAAAAGCAATTGCTGGTTCGGTTGTTGTACCGGACTTTGAAATAACGTTAATTGAAAAATCACGATCACCAATTAAATCAATTACATCATCTACATAACGAGCAGATGCAGAAGTTCCAAGAAAATAGACCTCCGGCAATCCTTTTTTGGCAGCTTTCTCATTATGAAATTCCGATTGCAAAAACTCAATGACAGCACGAGCTCCCAAGTAGGAACCACCAATTCCAATTACAACCAAAACCTTTGAATCAGACTTAATTTTTGCGGCAACTTTGAGAATACGAGAAAATTCATCTTTATCGTAATCGGTTGGCAGCGTTAGCCAATCCTCCATTTCATTTCCAACACCGGTGCGAGCCAACAACGTATCGCGTACAAAACCGGCAGTTGGCTTCATCAATTCAACTTCGGAATCAGCAACAAAACCTTTTAAGTAATCTTTTTTAAAAGTAACCTTCATAATTCCTCCTTCTACCATTACAGTAGTAATCATAATATAAGTTGTAAACTCTTACAAATACTATTAGACAACATTTAGGCACATCAGCATGTGACAAAAATAATTTAATTATTTAATCATAATTCTAAAAATCTAAGTATTGTTTACCAAATTTGCAGAAACTATCTGTTCGAATACGGACGGCTACAATCCGCCACTTAAGAACTCTTCGGTAGTTTATAGCAATCTAAATTATAAATTAAAATGCTTTTGTTCGTTACTAATTCAAAGCCTTAAAAATTCATTTTCCTTAAAAAATAAATTATTTTAATTGTAACTTTAGATAATTATCAATATTTTTCGCTAAGTAATACGTATAACAGACAGAAGTCATAGTCAGACAAGTCCGATGTCGTTGTGCAAAGAAAATTAGGACTATCAAATCATTTGCCAGCAATAAAGCAAATATTGAATACGATTAAAAATAGTAATCTTGACCAAATTTATCAATCACAGATTGTCAGCTGATAATCAAAAATTAATGTTTTTTACTAGGTGATCAATTTTGATTAATCAGAATTAAAACCAGTAGCAGCATATATTTTCAATCAGCAATCGATCAAATGAGTTTGGCTAAGCAAATTGATTAAATTAAATCGTCAAACCATAAAGCCCATTTAGCTAGATTAAAAAAATAACTAAATGGGCTTTATTATTATAGAGATGCTTTCATTAAAATTTTTACTTACTTAAAAATAAATAAGGATTTTAATATTGCTTAACTAATTCATGTGAATCTTTTATTGACAAAAATAGTTTCATTGTACGGTTACAGATTTTGCCAAATTACGTGGGTGGTCAACATCCAGTTCTCTGCCAAAAGAAGTATAGTAAGCCAAAAGCTGAATTGGTATTGCTTCCAAAATTGGACCGAACATTTCATTTTCACCGGCTAACTCAGGCAAAACGATATCATCTTCACTAGTTGCTAGATTCTTGGTTGCAATAGTAATGACTTTGGCTCCACGTGCCATTGTCTCTTCAAGATTAGAACGTGTTAAACCAGCCGTTTTCGACTGTGATATTAAACCGATAACAGGAGTTCCCTGTTCAATTAAAGAAATTGTTCCGTGCTTTAATTCACCAGCCGCAAATCCTTCAGCCAAAGTATACGATATTTCTTTAAGCTTTAAAGCAGCTTCCAAAGTTACGTCGGCATCAGCACCACGACCGATATAAAAAGCGCGATCAGCATTGACCAGATATTTATCAGCAAGTTGTTTAATTTTTTCTTTGCCATCGATTACTGACTGAATATCAACGGCCAATTTGCTTAACTCTTTTTGAAGGTCTTCATGCCCTCCGGCTATGGCAGCGGCCAAAATAATCTGAGCAATTATTTGAGAAGTATATGCCTTAGTGGAAGCAACGGCAATTTCCGGTCCAGCTAATAAAGGCAACGAAAAGTCGGCTTCACGCGTCAGAGTTGAATTCAACACATTAGCAATTGTCAGAGTCGGGTAACCTGCAGCCTTTATAAAATCCAATACTTGGATGCTGTCAGCCGTTTCACCGGATTGACTAATAAAAATAAAGAAAGGCTTTTTTGAAATAATTGGCTGATCATAGGCAAATTCAGAAGAAACATAGGTTTCGGTTGGAATGCCAGCCCATTTCTCAAAGAAGCGACGACCAATTAAACCGGCGTTATAACTAGTCCCAGCGGCAATTATATAAATATGGTCGGAATCTTTAATGGCGTGAATGATTTTCTCATCAATATGTGGAAAGCCATTAATAAAGTAGTTTTTGATCAATGTTCGAGCAACGATCGCCTGCTCATCAATTTCTTTTAACATGAAGAAGGGATAGGTACCTTTATCAGCAGCCGTCGGATCGATATCCAAATGAAAAGAATTGCGCGTATAGCTATCGCCCTTGGAATTATATAGTTGTACATCATTTTTGGAAATCACGGCAATTTCACTATCATGCAGCTCTATAAAATCTTTCGTTAAATCCAAAACTGCTAGGGCATCAGATGAAACAACATTGCCAGTTTCAGAAATACCAATTAACAAAGGGCTCTTAGATTTAGCAGCATAAAGAAGATCGGGAGACTTGGTATCCATTAACAAAAAAGCATACGAAGAATTATCATCGAGCAGATTGATCATTTTCCGAAAAGCTGTAAGCGTATCTAGACCCTGACTTGCAAATTTGCCAACTAGTTGAACAGCAACCTCGGTATCAGTTTGAGATTTAAATTCAACACCATCCAAATAATCAGCCTTTAACTGCTTATAATTTTCGATTACGCCATTATGCACTAAATAATAACGACCATCAGCACTGACATGGGGATGAGCGTTTTCAATACTTGGTTGGCCGTGAGTTGCCCAACGTGTATGAGCGATCCCGGATTTACCTCGCATATCAAATTCTTCGACTTTTTTTTCAAGGTCTTTGACTCGACCTTTTTCTTTTACAAGCACATCACGATCATCGTCCGTATGTATATAAACGCCGGCTGAATCATAACCACGATATTCTAATTTTTCCAAGCCATCCAACAGAAATGGCAAAGCGTTATTAATGCCAGTATATCCAACAATTCCACACATATATATTTACTCCTAAATCCAAATTGGTCTAAATACCGACCTATAGACCAATGTCTAGGATAACTAAAAAAAACGCTGAAAACAGCATTGTTGTTGCTTAAAAAGACATTGGTATAGGCCATTAACTAATTTTTCTAGTTTTCAAAGATTGGAGAATAATCATCAATATGACTAATCCGGCGCCCAAATAATCAATCAATTCCATCGGAACAGATAAAAGCAAAACGCTTAAAATCATCGCCGTCATTGGTTCAACAGCTGATAATAAACTCATTGTTGTCGGACCGATCAGATGAAGACTTAAAAACCACATAGCAGTTCCAAGGGCAGTACTGATGATTGTAAAGAAAATCAGCAGAGACCAATTCATTATCGACATCGTCGGTAAAGAAATAAAAAAGGGCCGATAAAAATTAAAAACAATTCCCGAAGCAAATAAGGAAATAGCCGTAACCGGAAGAGGACCATACTCGCTGATCAATCTAATTGGATAAATAGTACCAAAAGCGTAAACTGCTGCAGCAAATAATCCCCAAAAAAGACCAGCCGGAGAAATTTCCAAATGATCAAGAGAACCATGAGTTACAAGGAAAAAAGTTCCTAAAAGAGCTACAAAAACCGAAATAATGTCAATCCGTTGTGGCACTCTTCTTTGCAGTAAAACGTAAAAAATAATCACAAAAACAGGATTTAAAGAAGTTAAAATCGTTGCTAGTGCCGCATTGGATTTAGCGATCGCGATGATGTAAGTATATTGCGACAGAAAATCACCAAAAATAATGAAAATAATCAGTTGAAAATAAATCCGCTTGTTACCTAATAATCGAAAAAGATTCTTTCTATCTGTTAAAAAGACATATAGAAAAAGTGCCGTCCCGGCAAAAAGTAAACGTACCGAGAGCAGCCAATCAACATTTATGTCAACACTCTTTAACAAATATTGTGTAACTACGCCGTTAATCCCCCACAAAAAAGGACCTAAAACACCATAAAATAGACCAAGCTTTTTATTTTTTTTCATCATCAACGACTAGTCATCTTAAATTCAAGGAACAAATCATTATAAATTTGAGTCCATTTTTGACCAAGATCAGAATAAACATGAAGATTTTTTAGTGTTTTATTATCCGGATAAAATTGTCGATCATCGGTAACCGACTTTGGCAGGATTTTCATCGCACCTTTGTTTGGAGTTGAATATTCAACGTATTCAGCGTTTTGAGCTGCATTTTTTGGTTCAGACATGAAATTCAAAAACTTATAAATTGCCTTGAAATGCTTAGCGGTCTTTGGAATTGCCAAATTATCAAACCAAATATTGGAACCCTCTTTTGGAATCACATAATGCAGATGCTTATTTTCGGCAATCATCTCAGAAGCTTCGCCGGACCAGGTTATTCCAATCGGAGCTTCTTCTTGGGCCATGTACATAACAATCTCATCATCAAGGATTGCTTTGACATTTGGCATCAAAGCATCCAATTTTGCTTTAGCTGCCTGCACATCTGCTGGTCTTTTATCATTAACCGACTTCCCCATCGAGATTAAAGAGAAAGCGAAATCATCGCGGGCCGAGTCGACTAAAAGAATCTTGTCACGAAATTTGCTTGACCAGAGTTGATCCCAATGCTCAACTTCCGATCTTTTAACAAATTTGTCATTATAAACAATTCCAAGCGTTCCCCAAAAATAAGGGATCGAATATTTATTCCCTGGATCAAAGGATTTATTTAAAAAACGCTTATCGTAATATTTAAAGCCCTTGAATTTTTTCCGATTAATCGGTAAGAGCATTTTTTCTCGACGCATTTTCTCAACCATATAATCCGACGGAACGACAATATCATAAGAAGTGCCACCCTGCTTCACCTTGGCATACATATCCTCATTAGAATCGAAAGTCTCATAATTGATCTGATAACCAGTTTCCTTTGTAAATTTAGTTAATAAACTGGGATCAATATAATCTCCCCAATTATAGATATTAAGAACTTTGGAACTGCTGCCGGATGTTCCGGCAGCTGCATCCTCTTTTGCAACTAAATAGCGTTGAATAGCAAACAAACCAACAATAAGCAAAACTATGGCAAATAAAGCTGATAAAAGTTTTTTCATTTTGTCACCTCCAGGCCGGGTGTCCGTTTTTTATTGCCGTTAAGGGATATAAAATAATAGACAAAAACAAGAACCAAACTAACAATAAACATAATGGCTGAAAGTGCATTGATTTCCAAGCTGATGCCTTGACGGGCCCTGGAATATATTTCAACTGATAAGGTAGAAAATCCATTACCGGTAACAAAGAAGGTGACCGCAAAATCATCCAAGGAGTAGGTAAGAGCCATAAAAAAACCAGCCATAATCCCTGACGTGATATAAGGCAAGGTTACCTTGCTTAAAACCTGCCAAAAATTTGCTCCAAGATCTTCAGCGGCTTCCGTGAGAGTAATTGGCATTTCCTGCAGTCTTGGCAAAACCATTAAAACAACAATCGGAATACTAAAAGCAATATGGCTCAAAAGGACAGACAAAAAACCCAGGGAAAGTCCTATTGCTGTGAAAAAAATTAGAAAGCTGGCACCAATAATAACATCCGGGCTAACCAAGAGAATCGAATTAAAATTAAGCAAAACGTTTTTCGTTAATTGACTTTTAGTGAAATTGATCCAAAGAGCTCCAAACGTTCCAATAATCGTTGCCAAAATCGATGACAAAAAGGCAATAATCAATGTGTCAACAACGATTTCGATCATCCTTGTATCGGCCCAAAGCTGAGCATAATGAACAAACGAAAATCCTTTCCAACCATGCATATATTTTCCAGAATTAAAAGAGTAAGTAATTAAATAGAAAATAGGGATATAAAGAACAATAAAGACAAGCCATAAATAAAGATTACCAATTTTATTTTTCTTCATCATTTACTTCCCCCTACGTAAAACAGTTTTCTTTCGTTCCCGCGTGATGACCATTGTTGCGACCATTGCAATAATCAAAATAACTCCAATAGTCGAACCCATATGCCAATTTTGGGTAGTTAGGAAAAGTTCCTCAATTGCAGTACCTAAGGTAATAACCCGATTACCGCCAATTAAGCGTGTGATCATGAAAAGGCTCAAAGAAGGAATAAAGACAGATTGAACCCCAGATTTAACTCCCGGCATTGACAAAGGAATAATTAAGCGCCAAAGAGTTTGCCACGAATTTGCGCCAAGGTCCCGACTTGCCTGAACCAAATCCCGATCAATCTCGTTTAAAGCATTAAAAATAGGCAATATCATAAAGGGGATCTCGATATAGCTGGAAACAAGTACAAAACTTGAGTCTGTAAAAAGCAATTGCTGAGGGCTAATACCAAATAAACCAATAAAAGAATTTGCTGTACCATCACGCGATAGCAAACCAATGAAAGCATATGTCTTCAATAATAAATTAATCCAAGTTGGCAGTATTACCAAAAGCAACCAAAATTGGCGATTTTTTAATTGTGATAAAAGATAGGCTGTTGGATAAGAAATAACAAGCGTAATCAAAGTAATCAAAAAAGCATAAAAAATCGAATTAAAAGTCATTCGAAGATAGGTTCCAGAAGAGAAATAAGAAACAAAATTGTTCAATGTCAACTGACCATTTTCATTGGTCAAAGATTGAAAAAGCAACAAAGCGATTGGAACTACAACAAACAAAGCCAGCCAAAGAACATAAGGAACCGCAAAAAACAGTTTCCCTTTCTTCATCAGTCTTCACCTTCATAAGATTCCAGACGAGCATCAAAATCCTCCTCAGACTCGTTTAATCTCATAACATGTATATCTTCAGGGTCAAACTTCAAACCTCTGCGCTGACCAATTTTGGCTGGATTAGTTGCCTGCACAGCCCACTCGTTGCCAGCATCGTCAATTGCCGTGATCTCATAAGAATCGCCACGAAAAGATTGGTCTTCGATTGTTACCTGCAATTTGCCCCTGCTCGGAACAACGATGTCTAAATCTTCAGGACGAATAACGGCTTCAACGCGCTCATTAGGACGCATCCCGGCATCGACGTTTTTAAAATCTTTGCCGGCAAAACTTACCAAGTAATCTTCTTTCATAACACCGGGTACAATATTTGCCTCGCCTATAAAATTAGCAACAAAATGATTGATTGGTTCATCATAAATATCGACCGGAGAACCTGACTGTTCAACTCGCCCATCATTAATCACAAAAATCCAGTCAGACATTGCCAAGGCCTCTTCTTGATCATGAGTAACAAAAATAAAGGTAATCCCCAAGCGTTGCTGCAGCTCGCGTAATTCGGACTGCATTTCTTTACGTAATTTATAATCAAGAGCCGAGAGCGGTTCATCCAACAATAAAACTTTTGGTTGATTTGCTAAAGCACGAGCGATTGCCACACGCTGTTGCTGTCCCCCGGAAATTTCCGAAATTTCCCGATCGGAAAAATCATCAAGTTTAACAAGTTTTAGCATCGACTTAACTAATTGATCAACTTTTTTTTTCGAAAAGCCCTTAATAGATGGCCCAAAAGCAACGTTGTCATAAACGTTCATATTAGGAAATAAAGCATAATTTTGGAAAACAGTATTAACCTTTCGTTGATTCGAAGGCAAACTATTTACATTTTTTCCTTCAATCAAAATGACACCGCCAGTAGGCTGCAGTCTTCCTGAAATCAAACTCAAAATAGTCGACTTGCCAGATCCAGAAGGGCCGAGCAAAGTATAAAACTTCCCCTCTTCAATTTCCAAATCGATTTTTTTAAGAACTTTCGTCTCACCGTAGTCCAAGCTTACGTCTTTAAATTCAATCAATGGTTGCACAGTTTCTTCAGTCATTAATCCAATCCCCATTCAAATAAATCGCATGATTACAAGTATAAAGAATTATCCAACAGTTGTCATTTTTAGGCACAAAAAAACTCGGCTACAACCGAGTTTTGTTCTTGAGATTAACGCTTACTGAATTGAGAAGCACGACGAGCCTTCTTCAGGCCCGGCTTCTTACGTTCAACCATACGAGAATCACGAGTCAACAGACCTGCCGACTTTAAAGCTGGACGAAAATCAGGATCAACTTGGAGCAAAGCTCGAGCGATACCATGACGAGTTGCGCCAGCTTGACCAGCAAAGCCGCCTCCAACAACGTTTACATTTACATCGTAAGTTCCGTCTGTCGATGTAACTGCGAACGGTTGAGTAACAACGGCTCTAAGGTTAGCTGCTGGAATGTATTCTTCAAAAGAACGATCATTGATCGTAATTTTTCCGGTCCCAGGTGTTAAACGAACACGAGCAACTGAAACTTTACGACGACCCGTTCCTGCATATTGAGTATTTGCCATTATTTACCAGTTCCTTTCTTAGAGTAAATCCTTGATATTTAACACTTGCGGCTTTTGAGCTCCTTGGCCAACTTCCTCACCACTAGCATAAACATGTAATTTTAATCCTTGAGCACGACCCAAAGTATTTTTCGGAAGCATACCTTGAACTGATAACTCAATCAACTTCTTAGGGTTCTTCTCACGAAGGGTTCCGGCCTTACGAGCCTTTAAACCACCTGGGTAACCAGAATGATGATAATAGGTTTTGTCAGTCGCCTTTTTGCCAGTCAATTGAACTTTATCGGCGTTTATAACGATAACAAAGTCGCCAGTGTCAACCGACGGTGTAAAAGTTGGTTTATTCTTTCCCCGCAAAACAGTAGCGACAACGCTGCTCAAACGACCTAGCGGCACGTCGGTAGCATCAACGATATACCAATTGCGTTGAATTTCATGTGGTTTTGCTAAAAATGTACTACGCATAATTTTTTATCCTCTTCACTCATCCGTACCAGGGCATGGAGTAAATAAGACCGTTAAATATGATACTAGTTTTTGTGTATCAAAGTCAAGTCTTATTCAGAATCATCATCCTGTTTTGCTGATAACCCCAAAATAAAATCATTAGTTGTCGGGTTAATAACGATATTAGAAATGGAATCTCCAAGATTACTACGAATTTCTACTAGGCCCTGTACCGGAACAGCAATAATTTGAGCCAGATCATTACCATTGTAACCATTCGCACTTGATGAAAAATACCACTGCCCTAAATGATCCCAATCAGTAAAAATTGGAAGATAGCTAACATTCGGTTCGTCATTTTGTGATAACAAGAAAAAATCAACCGAATCCTGACGAACTTTGCGTCTTTTAATTCGCGTCGGTATTAAAAAAACAGCTGTATTAATTAAATCGTTGATATTATTTTGATCGACTTTATCTGCATCAAGATAGGTTTGCAAAGCTGGATTCTCAATTTTTTCAGTCTCTTTGGTCTGTAGTTTATAAAAACGATTAAGAGCATCGTGGCTTGGCTGAGAAAGAGTATTATCTTTTTCAAGATTCATATTCTTCTCAACAAATTGGGCTAACTGCTTAGTTGCAACCGGCAAAAAACCTTTAATTTCCGAATCAAAAAAAATAATTGACTCATAAAAAGGATCTGAACTAAGACGAGTAAAAACCTCTAATCCCAATTGAAAAAAGAAATCTTCAGACAATGTCATTGTCAAAAAACTATCATATTTTTTCGTTTCCTCATTAAATGGAGAAAATGACTTGGAATCTTTCAAAAGCTTAGTTAATTCACGACCATCGTCTGTTGTTTTTGGATGATTAATCTCAATCACCGCAATATTTGGTGTTTGGTCGTCCTGACCGATAAAATATTCGATTGTTTTAATCCATTGACTCATAGTAGACCTTGTCTAAGTATAGTCCAGATGCCGGAGCTGTGAAACGAGCCTGCTGGCGATCTTTAATTTTAATCAACCGAACAATATCATGAATAGGCCTTGTTCCATTACCAATTTCCAAAAGAACCCCAATCATAATCCGAATTTGATTATATAGAAAAGCGTTTCCTTCGAAAGTAAATAACAATTCACTATTTTCAGGAAAAATTTTCAATTCAGCTTTTGTAATCGTTCTAACTGTAGTAGCAGTTTGATTACCAGCTGCCGCAAAACTGGCAAAATCATGTTCACCAAGTAAATCAGGCAAGGCTTTTTGAATTTTGTCAGTGTCCAAACTCCAAAAATAATGTCCGGTATAAAAACGTTTGAAGGGGTCGATAAATTTGCTTGTCGAAACTCGGTATAAATAACGTTTTTTATGGCTGCTATGACGCGCACTGAAATCCGTAGGCACATTTTCAACGCTTTTAACGAGAATATCTGTCGGCAGTTTACTATTCATTCCCATTAAAATTGCTTGTTCACTCAAATTAAAAGGAAACAGAAAATTAATTACCTGACCATTGGCATGGACACCAGCATCTGTGCGACTGGCCCCAACAATCTTAATCCGAGTCTTAGCCATTTTTGAAACAACCTTGATTAATTCATCTTGGACAGTTCGGCTGCCGGGCCGATTCTGTGTTTGAAAACCTTCAAAGTTATGACCGTCATATGAAATTGTGACCTTATAATTTTGCATAACTAAAATAAATGACTGAAAACGAAATAACAATAAAAATTATCAAGACAATTAAATCATTTTTTTTGAATTGCAATTGATGGAAGCTGGTTCGATTCTTCGCATCGACAAAACCCCGAATTTCCATTGTATCAGCTAAAGTTAATGCTTTTTTAAAAGCAACGCTGATTAAAGGAATAATCATAGGAATCAATGTTCTCGTTCGTTTAACGATACTTCCGGTTTTTAAACTAAGACCGCGTGCCCTTTGAGCATCGACGATCGTCGAGAACTCATCAGATAAAATCGGGACAAAACGCAACGTCATCGAAATTAATAAAGCAAATGTCTTAGTGTCTATACCGATTTTGCCCAAAGGCTTTAAAAGACTCGAGATTCCGTCTGCAATCGAAGTTGACGGAGTTGCTACCGTGAGTACGGTTGTCATAAAAATCATCAGGAAAAAACGCAAAGCGATTATCGCAGAATTTATCAAGCCAGAAGAAGAAATTTTCAACCAACCAAAGCTTATAAAAATGTCTGCCTTATTGCTCGGCGCAATCAACAATAATTGGATTAGTATCATTAAAATAACAAGCGAAAGAATTGAACGCAAACCCAACCAAAAAATTTTAATTGGAATCCTTGAACAATAAATAGCAATTGCAACAAAAGAAATCAAAATTCCATAATTTAACCAAGAATTAGCGAACAGTAAAACGATCACAAATAAAAAATCAATTACAATTTTGGTACGTGGATCCAGTTTTTCAATCAAGGAATCAGTGGGTAAAAAACGGCCAAAAATATTATTCATTGATTGCCTCAGCGAGTTCGTCAAGCGATAAAGGCGTCGATTCCAATCCCAGTGCTCGAGCGAAAGAGACCGTGGAAGGCAATTGCATATTTGGACTAATTGGATTGCTGAATATATTTATTGGTTTATCATCGGATACTATTTTTCCTTTTTTAAAAATCATCAGTCGGTTAACCAGTGGAACAAAAGTATTAACATCATGGCTCACAACGATAATAGTTGCTCCCCGCTCGTGAAAATATTTTAAAATTTTCAAAAGATCGTTTTTAGCATATTCATCCATACCGGCTGTTGGTTCATCCAATAGCAAATATTTCGGTTGATTAACCAAAGCTCCCGCAATGGCAACTTTGCGCATTTGTCCAACTGATAAATTAAAAACAGAATGTTTCCAGAGCTCCTTTTCGATTCCAATTTGTTGAAGGATTTCTTTAGCTTTTTTTGAAGCTTGCTCTTTATTACTGCCAAAATTAAGCGCTGCAAACTCTACATCGTCCAAGACCGTTTGAGAAAATAATTGTCTTTGAGGAAATTGAAAAACAAAACCAAAATCCTGTCTAACTTTCATAAGAATTTTCTCGGAAGTCTTTTCACTAATAATTCGTCCATTAAAGTCTATTTCACCGTTAGAAGGCAAAATTAAAGTATCAAGCAGTCTCAAAAAGGTCGTTTTTCCGGAACCTGTTTGTCCAGCAATTAAAATAAACTCTCCAGAATTGATCGATAGTGAAATATTACTTAAAGAAAAAGAATTTTTATGTAAAAAAGATTTATATAAATAACTTACTTGTTTGAATTCGATAGCCATGAGAGTAGCTCTTTTTTAGAAATAATCGAAGAAGGAATTTTTTGATCCAATGCACGTTTTTGGTTAATTTTGGAAATTAGCTCCGAAACAAAAGTCTCGCCCAACTGGTGGTGACGAAGGAAATCAACATCAGACATCAAAAGTCTTGTTGATCGATCAGCGATTATCTTACCCCTTTCTAAGACCGCAACTCTTTGTCCTTCCAACATTTCATCAGGATCATGTGTGATATTAATAATTGTTAAATTTGGATTTCGTCTATGAAGTTTGCCAATTAAATTAATAATCGATTCCTTGGCAAACGGATCCAACATGCTGGTTGCTTCATCAAAGAACAGTACGTCAGCATTTAAAATTAACGCTGAACCAATTGCTACACGTTGTTTTTGGCCACCAGATAATTGGTCAGGTGAGCTTTTAGCATAATCAGACATACCGATTTCCTGTAAAATATCTTTAATTTTATTCGGCATTAATCTAGGATTGATTTGTTGATTTTCCAAACCAAAAGCTAATTCGTCTTCGACTGTTGCGCCAATAAATTGATCTTCCGGATTTTGAAAAACGGCCCCAAGCCGCGCCGCAACTTTTATTGTACCCGATGAAGGTGTTTCAAGACCAAGTATTAGCCTCATCAAAGTAGACTTTCCAGATCCATTTCTGCCAATCAAAGAAAGCCATTCTCCACGATTAATTTGCAAAGAAAGCCCTTTAAACAATTCTTGACCATTATCAAAAGAAAATGACAAATTATCAATCCCAATAGCTAAAACCATCAATAAAATTTTAACAAAGAAAAGTAGCTAAAAATAAAAAAGCCCTTAAATTTAATCATTAACTCAAAAAGCATTCCAGCTTCCCAAGTCTTAGGTAAAAATTAGGGCTTTTTTAGTAATTCACTTAATCAACAAATTCGAGTAAAGCCATTGGAGCAGCATCACCACGACGTTGACCTAATTTATAAATACGTGTGTAACCACCATTTCGGTTTTTAAAACGAGGAGCTACATCGCTAAACAAAGTCTTAACGGCCTTTTGTTCAACGATTTCCTCAGCACTAGTTGCGTTTTTAATCTTATTCTCATCTTCAACATCGCGAAGATAAGTAGCCGCTAAACGACGAGCAGCAAGATCACCACGCTTTCCAAGCGTAATCATTTTCTCGGCTTGACGACGAACCTCTTTAGCACGAGATTCAGTAGTTTGAATTTTGCCGTTAAGAATTAAATTAGTTGTCAAATCACGTAAAAGTGCCTTACGTTGGGACTTAGTCCTTTGCAACTTACGGTATCCCATGATTACTCCTTTCTGGATTTCTCCGATTATTTAGTTTTCAGTATCTTGCTTGAATGAATGACCACGCTCAGCTAATTTCTGAATAATTTCTTCGAGAGATTTGCGGCCAAGATTTCTAACTTCACCCATATCATGCAAAGTTTTATCCGTTAGATCCTCAATTGTATTAATTCCTGCACGTTTTAAACAATTGAATGAGCGAACCGAAAGCTCAAGTTCTTCAATCGGTTCTTTCTTTTCCATAACAGTTTCAACAGCATCAGGATCAAGCATCATTTCTTTCTTTCCAGCATTACTCAAATCAACGAATAAAGCTAGATGTTCAGATAATATTTTAGATCCAAGACTCAAGGACTCACTCGGACTAACAGATCCATCAGTCCATACTTCCAAAGTTAATTTATCGTAATCGTCACGATGACCAACACGAGTTTTCTCAACCGTATAATTGACTTTAGAAATAGGTGTGTAAATTGAATCAATTGCAAGAACGCCAATACCAAGTTCCATTTTGGCTTTATTCTCTTCAGCTGAATCATATCCACGACCACGTATTGCCGTAAGAGCCATATGTAGACTCTTACCAGCCGATACAGTTGCGATGTGCAAATCAGGATTCAAAATCTCAACGTCACCATCGCTTTTAATATCTCCCGCAGTCAATTCACCAGCACCGCTAAAGTCAACTTCAAGCGTCTTCTGTTCGTCAGAATCAATCCGCATAGCAACCTTTTTCAAATTCAAAATAATTTGTGTAACATCTTCTGTTACACCATCAATAGTCGTGAATTCATGAAGGACACCATCAATCTGGACAGAATTAATTGCTGCACCGGGCAGGCTGGACAACAAAACTCTTCTTAATGAATTTCCAAGAGTAGTTCCATAACCGCGCTCGAGAGGCTCGGCAACAAACTTTCCATAATTTTCTGATTCCTCGACGGTCGAAATTGTTGGCTTTTGAAATTCGATCATATATTTGCCTCTCCTATATATTTTTTATGCTCGACGCTGCTTCGGTGGACGAGAACCGTTGTGAGGAACGGGAGTGACGTCGCTAATTGCAGTAATTTCTAAACCAGCAGCGGCAACAGCACGAATTGCAGACTCACGTCCAGGACCAGGTCCCTTAACACTAATTGCAACGCTATGCATATTTTGTTCCATTGCTGCCTTAGCAGCGGCTTCACCAGCAAGTTGAGCAGCAAAAGGAGTAGACTTACGAGAACCCTTAAAGCCCAATGAACCGGCTGATGACCAGGAAACTGCGTTTCCTACTTCATCAGTGATCAAAACAATCGTGTTATTAAAAGTTGAATGAATATGGGCAACGCCCTTTTCAATATTCTTTTTAGCACGACGCTTATGACCACTTGTACGACTTGTACGACTTGCCATACTGAAAATCTCCTTTCTTAATTATTTCTTTTTGCCAGCAATCGCTCTAGCTGGGCCTTTACGAGTACGTGCATTATTCTTCGTGTGTTGTCCACGAACTGGTAATCCACGACGATGACGAATACCACGGTAAGATGCGATTTCCTGAAGTTCCTTGATATTCAAGCTAACTTCACGACGTAAATCGCCTTCAAGCGTTAAGTTTAATTTGTCAACTGCTGCACGAACCTTATCCTCATCTTCAGGACTAAGGTCACGTACACGGACATCTTCACTCACACCAGCTTCTGCCAAAATTTTCTCAGCAGTAGTATTACCGATTCCATATATATAAGTAAGACCAATCACGATCCTTTTGTCACGTGGTAAATCAATACCTGCAATACGAGCCATAACAATTCCTCCTTTCTATATGTATGCCGGTTCTTTATGCCACCGACGTGCCTAATATTATTTGCCCTGGCGTTGCTTGTGCTTAGGATTTGCCGAGCAAATAACCATAACGCGACCATTCCGCTTAATAACACGGCATTGATCACACATTGGTTTTACAGATGGACGTACTTTCACAATCTATTCCTCCTATTCGGTTAACTGATTGTTGTCTCGCCTTATTTATGACGATAAGTGATTCGACCCTTAGTCAAATCATATGGCGACATTTCAACCGTCACACGGTCTCCAACGAGAATACGGATATAATTTTTACGAATTTTGCCAGAAACCCCAGCTTGAATCCTTGCACCGTTTTCCAACTCAACAATAAAGTTAGCGTTTGGCTTTGTTTCTTTAATTACTCCTTCAATCTCAATAACGTCGTTTCCTGCCACTCTTACCTCCAAATTCATACGGTCAACCTGCAAATTATATCAGCCTTGTTAAAGAAAATCAAGCTATTTATAAATTCGAGACAAGTTCTTTAATCTTTGGATAAACAACCGCAACTTCTCCATTTGCATCAATCGTGTAAAGGTTTCCTTTACTACGATAATATTCAACTAAAGGCATGGTTTCCTTTTTTGCAACTTCAATTCTATGGGCAACAACTTTTGGTGTGTCGTCTGCTCTACCGCGTCCAAGCATTCTATCAGTTACAGTAGTTTCCGAAGCCTCTAAATAAATCACCGCATCAACCTTCTGCTGAATACTTTTTAAAAACGATTCCAGCGAATCCGCTTGAGAAGGGTTTCTTGGGTAACCATCAAGAATAAAACCATTGGCATCTTTAATGTCTGCCTCATTTAAACGTTCATTAACAATTCCATTCGTAATTTCATCAGGAACAAGGTTACCGGCATCCATAAAAGATTTGGCTTTATCACCTAATTCAGTATGATTTGCCATAGCCGAACGAAAAATATCTCCAGTAGAAATATGGGGTAACTGGAAATCATCGACCATGATATCGGCATTTGTACCCTTGCCAACCCCAGGAAGACCTAACATAATAAGATTTTTAGACATTTCAAATTTTCCCTTCAGACACTTCTTTATCGTAATAAGGATGTGAACGAATCAAACCAATATAGTTTTTCTTTTCGGTCAGTCCTTCTATTTGGCGCATCAAATCAACCGCAACACCAATTACGATCAATAAGCTGGTACCGCCTAAACCAATCTTTGAATTAGCGTCTACAATACCAAAATTTTGTGCCAAAAGCGGAACAACTGCAACAACAGCTAAAAAGATTGATCCAGGGCCAGACAAACGATTCAACAGACGACTAAGAAACTTTTTCGTTTCCTCACCAGGCCTTACACCGATGATATAGGAACCTTGTTTCTGTAAATTCTCAGATACCTTCTCTGGATTAACTTGGACAAAAGCATAAAAGAAAGTGAATATGACAATCATCAAACCATATGCCAGCGTTCCTTCCCATGTTTCAAGGCTAAAAATGTTACTAGCAATCTTGTACCATGGTTTATCACCCCAAGAACCAACAAAAGCCTGCAAAATCGTTTGAGGTGTCGTAATAAGAGATGAAGCAAAGATAACCGGAATAACACCGGAAACATTGACTCTTAATGGCAAATAACTCTCGTCACCATAATTACGATCCGAACGAGTATATTGCATGGGAAGACGACGAACAGCACCATAAAACCATGTAACAAAGGTAACGACAATCAATAGTGCAAGGAAGAGAACTCCAAAACTAATCCAGCCGTTAACCGCTGGTCCTTGAAGAACATCTTCCTGAAAAAGCTGCCATATTCCAGGTATCAGCTGAGCCACAATACCAGCAAAGATAATCATTGAAACACCATTACCAATACCTTTATCTTGAATCTGTTCACCAAGCCAGACCGAGAACATTGAGCCAACCGTCATCACAGCAGCGATGACAAAATAGGAATTAATAGAAGTATTTTTTAGTAAAGTAACCCCTATCGGTTCACCCAAAGCATTCAATCCAGCAGTAATACCGATTGACTGAATGAAAGCCAAAACAATTGTTAAATAACGAGTTACTTGAGTAGTCTTGCGTCGGCCAGTTTCACCTTGTTTGGACCATTCAACTAATTTTGGAACAATATCCATCTGTAATAGTTGAATAACAATCTGAGCTGTAACGTAGGGACTAACCCCAAGGGCAAAAAGAGAATAAGCCGAAAGGCCGCCACCGGAGAACAAGTTCAAAATCGAAAGCAATGAAGTTTGATCCATTAACTTTGTCAAAGCACTTGCGTTGACACCAGGGACGGTTATGTAGGCTCCAAACCTATAGACAAGCAAAATAAGCAAGGTCCAATAGATTCGAACGCGAATTTCCTTTTGTTTAAGAGCTTTTATTAATAAACTAAACATGGAAATTAATTTTCTGAATCAGCAGTTTCGGTAGCCAAAACGATTTTGCTGCCGGCTTCTTTGATTGCATCCTGTGCAGCTTGAGAAGCCTTTGCTGCGTGAATAGTAAGTTTTTTATTGAGTTTACCAGAAGCCAAAATCTTGACACCTGATAATTCCTTTTTAATAATACCAGCTTCTTTTAACAAAGAAACCGAAACAGTCACTCCATCATCAAACTTATTAAGTTGGTCAAGATTAACAATTGCATATTCTTTACGAGAAATATTATTAAATCCGCGTTTAGGCATACGACGCATTAATGGCATCTGGCCACCTTCGAAACTTAAACGCAACTTTTTACCTTCACGAGCTTTCTGCCCTTTTTGTCCACGGCCAGCCGTCTTGCCTTTCCCAGCTGAAAAGCCACGTGCCTTACGGGTAGAAGATTTACGAGAACCAGCAACTGGTTTTAAAGTAGATAAATCCATTATTTTTTAACCTCCTCAACCGAAATAAGATGAGCAATCTTAAAAATAACGCCACGAGTGGCAGCATTATCCGGGCGAACAACAGAAGAGTGAACACGACCCAAACCAAGAGACTTCGCAATCTCTCGTTGGCGAGGTTCACGATGAACTATGCTTTTAATCAAGGTAATTTTTAAATCTGCCATGTCCCCTCCTTATTCACCAAGGTTAACGCCACGCAATGCGGCAACAACCTTAGCTTCCTTTAAATTCTTCAAACCATCAAAAGTTGCACGAACAACATTGACAGCAGTTGATGACCCAAGTGATTTCGCAGTAACATCTGGAATGCCTGCTAACTCCATAATTGGACGAGTAGAACCTCCCGCAGCAACTCCGGAACCTTCAGAAGCAGGCTTTAAGAGAACCTTTCCGCCTCCATCAACACCGAGAACCTGATGAGGAATTGTAGTTCCAACGGTTGGGACTTCGATCAAATGACGTTTAGCATCTTCAACAGCTTTACGAATAGCTTCAGGAACTTCTTGGGCTTTACCGGTACCAAAGCCAACGTGCCCATTCCTGTCACCGACGATTACCAAAGCGGAAAAACGAAGCCGACGGCCACCTTTCACAACTTTTGTAACACGGTTAATAGAAACAACATTTTCCTCAAGATCGCCAAGCGCATTTGGATTAATATATTCTGCCATATTTTTTTCCTCCTTCCCTTAGAATTTCAAACCTGCTTCACGAGCGCCATCAGCTAAAGACTGAACACGTCCATGATATAGATATCCACTACGGTCAAAAACAACTTCGGTGATTTTTTTTGCAACAGCAAGTTTAGCAACCGACTGGCCAACCTTACTTGCTTGTTCAGATTTAGTTCCACCTTGGTTTTCTTTTTCCAAAGTAGAGGCACTTGCTAGCGTGACACCTGCTACGTCATCAATTACTTGTGCGTAGATGTTTGAATTAGAACGGAAAACACTCAAACGGGGGCGCTGTGCAGTACCAGAAATCTTACCACGCACACGCGCGTGACGCTTTTGACGCGTCTTATTTTTATCTGGTTTTGTAATCATAGCAATGCTTCCTTTTAATATTTAGACTGGTTATTTACCAGTCTTTCCTTCCTTACGACGTACAATTTCGCCTTGATAACGAATTCCCTTACCTTTATATGGTTCAGGTGGACGAACTCCGCGAATCTCAGCTGCAAAATCGCCAACGCGTTGTTTGGAAATACCCTCAATAGAAATATGAGTAGCATCAGGTACAGTAACCTTCAAGCCTTCACGAGCCTCAAACTCAACCGGGTGAGAAAAACCAACCGTCAATACAAGCTTATCTCCTTGCATCGAAGCACGATATCCAACACCAACAAGCTCGAGATTCTTTTTAAAACCTTTGGAAACGCCTTCAATCATATTAGCAACATTAGCACGAGTAGTTCCGTGCAATGCTTTATTGCGATTAGAATCATCAGGACGGCTGAATTTAATTTCAGACTCCTCAACATTCATTAAAATAACTGGTGCAATCGAACGAGTAATCTCACCTTTAGGCCCTTTAACAGTGACCTGATCGCCCTCCTGCTTTATTTCGACACCAGCAGGAATGGTGATTGCTTTATTTCCAATACGACTCATGGTTTTCTCCTTTCCTAGATAAATGAACCATGGATTAAATTACCATACGTACGCGATTACTTCTCCGCCAATCATCTTAGCACGAGCAGCTTTATCTGTCATAACACCTTCAGATGTTGACAAAATCGCAATTCCTAAACCATTCAACACTTTAGGAACAGAATCAGCCTGGACATAAGAACGTAATCCCGGTTTTGAAATCCGTTTTAAACCAGTGATAATACGCTCACGATTTGGACCATACTTTAAGTTCAAAGAAATCAAACCTTGTTTATTAGGAGTATCAACAACCTGATAATCGGTAATAAAACCCTCATCTTTTAAAATTTGAGCAATATTAATTTTGATCTTTGAAGCAGGGGTCTCAACGGTCTCATGCCGAACCATGTTCGCATTCCGGATCCGGGTCAAAAAGTCTGCAATTGGATCAGACATTGTCATAATGAATTTCCTTTCTAACAGTTGTCGCGTAACAATGCACTTTTTAGACAAAACATCATCGATAATTTATCTAAAAAGTACGTTTGCCCAATAGCGATACTTTGTTTGTGCTTTTTAGTAATTACTTAGCAAAGGGCATGCCAAGTTGACTAAGCAATTCAAGACCTTCTTCATCAGTCTTGGCAGTTGTAACAATTACAATATCAAGTCCACGGACCCGATTAACGTCATCGTAATTGATTTCGGGAAAAATTAATTGCTCTTTAATACCAAGTGTGTAATTCCCACGTCCATCAAAAGATTTAGTAGATGTACCATGGAAATCACGGACACGAGGTAACGCAACATTGATTAATTTATCAAGAAAATCATACATACGTGTTCCACGAATTGTGACTTTGCTTCCGATACTCATTCCCTCACGTAAACGGAAACCAGCAATTGACTTTTTAGCCTTGGTGACAACTGGTTGTTGACCAGCAATTAAACGCAGTTCAGAGACAGCTTCATCAAGATTATTAGAGTTAGTGACAGCATCACCGACACCCATGTTTAAGACAATTTTCTCAAGCTTAGGGGCCTGCATTAATGATGTATAGTCAAACTTTGAAATCAGAGCTGGTCGAACTTCATTAACATATTTTTCTTTTAACGCATTTGCCATGAAAATGATTTCTCCCGCTTATTTTTTATTGTTTTCACGCTTGTGAGCGCGAATTGTTTTCTTTGTAGAGGTATCTACCAGCATCACATTAGATACATGTATAGCTGCCTCTTTCTCGATAATTCCACCCTTAGGCTCTGCCTGGGTTGGCTTTTGATGCTTTTTGACTTTGTTCACGCCTTCGACAATTACACGATCGGTTTTTAAAAACACTTTGGTAACCGATCCTTCTTTACCCTTGTCCTTACCGGCGATCACGCGGACTTTATCTCCAGTCTTAATATTCATGTGATCCTCCTTATAGAACTTCCGGCGCAAGACTTACGATACGCATATAATTGTTATCACGTAATTCACGTGCAACAGGTCCAAAAATACGCGTACCAACAGGCGATTTATCATCTCTAACGATAACAGCAGCATTTTCATCAAATTTAATATACGAACCATCAATTCGATGAACACCACTAACTGTACGAACGATCACCGCTTTAACAACATCACCTTTCTTAACAGTGCCACCAGGAATAGCTTGTTTAACAGTAGCAACGATCATATCGCCAATATTAGCAAACTTCCTTCCAGAACCGCCA
Source organism: Oenococcus sp. UCMA 16435 (assembly GCA_004010835.2). Lineage (GTDB taxonomy): Bacteria > Bacillota > Bacilli > Lactobacillales > Lactobacillaceae > Oenococcus. Next base: position 1,750,502 of record CP030868.2, on the reverse strand, counting down.
AGAACTTTGATTGTCAAAATTTCACGAGCGCCAGAGTTATCAGCAACTTTAAGGCGACTTTCTTGTTGAATCATAGTTCTGCTCCTTTCAAAATATTACAAGACGACAGCTTTTTCAACCACACGAACAAGACGAAAACGCTTAGTAGCAGACAATGGACGAGTCTCCATAATCTCAACAACGTCATTCAACTTAGCAGCATTATTCTCATCATGTGCCTTAAACTTTTTCGTATAATTAACTCGCTTACCGTAGACAGGATGGTTTTTATAAGTTTCAACTGCTACAGTAATGGTCTTGTCCATCTTGTCAGAAACAACACGGCCACGATAAACTTTACGTGTATTACGTTCTTCACTCATAGTAACCTCCTTATGCCTTCGCCTTTTCGGCAGCGATTTCCTGAGCTCGAAGCTCAGTTTTAATTCTTGCAATGTCTTTTTTAACCGTTGAAAGACGGGCGGTATTTTCTAATTGACCTGCAGCTTGTTGGAAACGTAAATTAAAAAGTTCTTCTTTAGCATCTTTTTCACGCTTTAACAAATCATCGCGGGACAGACCTTTAAGTTCTGAAGCTTTCATTATGCGTTTACCTCCTTACTTGCTTCGGCTTTACTAACAATTTTTGCCTTAACTGGCAATTTATGCATAGCTAATCGCAAAGCTTCCTTAGCCACGGCTTCAGAAACTCCACCAACTTCGAACATAATCGTTCCACGTTTAGTTGGAGCTACCCAGCCTTCTGGAGCACCTTTTCCATTACCCATACGAACACCAACACCTTTAGAAGTGTAGGACTTTTGCGGAAAAATCTTGATCCAAACTTTTCCACCACGCTTCATATAACGTGTAATGGCAACACGAGCTGCCTCAATTTGACGGTTAGTAATCCAATTATTTTCAAGTGATTGCAAACCATAATCACCAAAAGCGATCGTCCGACCACCCTTGGCTTCACCACGCATATGTCCACGATGAACACGGCGGTACTTAACACGTTTAGGAACTAACATTAGTTATTACCTCCTCGTCCTTGAGTAGAAGCTTGATCCTGGCGAGGGCGACGAGAACGACTATTATTTGGACGACCATTTCCACGACCACGATTATTACCGCGACCGCGATTATTTGCTGCAGCAGCAACATCCTCGTCTTTAATGAATTGACCGTTTTCGGCATCGCCACGATAAATCCATGTTTTAATGCCAAGGTTACCATAAGAAGTCATTGCTTCATCCCAAGAATAATCAATATCAGCACGCAAAGTATGCAGAGGAACAGTTCCCTCAGTGTATTGTTCTTTACGAGCAATATCAGCTCCATTCAAACGGCCAGATACCATTGTGCGAACACCTTTAGCACCAGCACGTTGAACGCGTTGAATAGCTCCACGCATCGCGCGACGGAAAGCAACACGCCTTTCCAAGTCAGCAGCAATTTGTTGGCCAACAAGGTGAGCATTTAAGTCGGGCTTACGAATCTCAACAATATTAATATTGACACGCTTGTGCTGGCCCTTGTAAGTATCGACTAATTTTGATAATTCGCTGCGCAAACGCTCAACATCAGCACCACCACGACCGATAACAATACCAGGTTTAGCAGTATGGATAGTTAAATTGATGCGAGTCGGTTCAGTACGTTCAATCGTAATACGATCAACAGCAGCATCTTTTAAATTCGTTTCAAGATATTTACGAATCCGCAAGTCTTCTTGCAAAGCAGGAACGTATTCTTTTTTGTCGGCATACCATTTAGCATCCCAGTCACGAATGACCCCAACACGGAATCCAATTGGATTAATTTTTTGGCCCATACTCAAGCTCCTTTCTTGTCGTTTTCGGAAACGACGATTGTAATATGACTTGTACGTTTGTTGATTTTAGATGCGGTGCCTTTAGCACGAGGACGAAAACGTTTCATAGTTGGTCCTTCGTTGGCATAAGCTTCCTTAATCACCAAATCAGCTCTGTCAAGAGCGAAATTATTTTCAGCATTTGCAACCGCTGAATTGAGCACTTTGTAAACTGGCTCAGTACCTGTATTAGGCAAGAATTTCAGGATTGCATAAGCTTCATTAACACTTTTGCCACGAACGGTATCAAGCACTAATCGAGCTTTACGAGGCGCGATTCGAACTTGAAAAGCTGTGGCTTTTGCAGATGTAACATTTTCAGCCATTACTTACTCCTTACTTTCCTGTCTTCTTATCATCACTACCAGCGTGTCCACGGAAAGTACGGGTTGGAACAAACTCTCCGAGTTTGTGACCAACCATATCATCTTGAATATATACCGGAACGTGCTTTCGGCCATCGTAAACAGCAATCGTAAAACCAATAAAACTTGGAAAGATTGTTGAACGACGTGACCAAGTACGGATGACTGGTTTTTTACTTTGACCTTTTAATTGATCAATCTTCTTTAACAGTGATGGATCAGCAAAAGGTCCTTTTTTCAAACTACGACTCATCTAAACCTCCGATTACTTACCCTTCCGTCCACGAACAATGAACTTAGTTGATGGCTTCTTCTTATCACGAGTCTTTTTACCATAAGACTTCTTGCCCCATGGACTCATAGGACTCGGATGACCAACAGGAGCTTTTCCTTCACCACCACCATGTGGGTGATCATTCGGGTTCATAACAGAACCACGAACATGTGGAGTCTTACCACGCCAACGGGAACGACCTGCCTTACCCCAACTGATAAGCGAATGCTCAGCATTACCAACTTCACCAATCGTGGCACGAGAAGTAGCAAGAATCATGCGAACTTCGCCAGACGATAAACGAATAATCACGTATTTTCCAGCATCATCCTTACCTAAAATTTGTGCTGAAGTACCAGCGGAACGAGCAAGCTGGCCTCCTTTCCCAGGCTTCAATTCAATATTATGAATCAAAGTACCTTCAGGAATGTTGCCTAATGGCAACGCATTACCGACCTTAATGTCGGCATCGGGACCAGACTGAACCTTGGTTCCAGTTTCTAATCCCTTAGGCGCCAAGATATAACTCTTCACACCATCTTCATAAACAAGCAAAGCAATATTGGCAGTACGATTAGGATCATACTCGATTGCTTTGACCGTCGCAGTCTTATCATCTTTGATTCGTTTGAAATCAATAACACGATATTGCTGCTTATGTCCACCGCCGTGATGGCGAACGGTCATACGACCTTCAGCGTTACGGGCGCCGGTCTTAGATTTTTTTGCCAACAAACTTTTCTCGGGCGTTGTTTTAGTAATAACGGAAAAATCAAATCCGCTCATATTACGACGTCCATTGGTTGTCGGCTTATAAGTCTTGATAGCCATGCGTTACTCCTTTCTAAAAATTATTTTTTTTCTTCTTTATTTTGGAAAACTTCGATATCTTTCGAATCAGCAGTTAAACTAACAGTGGCTTTTTTACGATTACGCGTAAGCCCTTGGTAACGGCCCATTCGCTTATTTTTTCCACGAACATTAGCAATATTAACCTTTTTAACCGTTACACCGAAAATATTAGCAACTGCTACCTTGACATCAGTCTTAGTGGCCTTCCGATTAACTTCGAACTGATAAACTTTGCGATCAGCGCCAGCCATCGAGGATTCAGTGATTATTGGTCGTAAAATTACGTCGCGTGCCTGCATTAGCCTAATACCTCCTCAACCTGTTTTACAGCTGACTGTACAATAACAACTTTCTGAGCCTTAACAAGATCATAAACATTAACACCACTAGCCGTCGTAACCTGAACATTTGGTAAGTTACGGGCCGAAAGTTTTGCATTCTCATTCGTGTCGTCTAAAACTAATAAAGTCTTTTTTGTAGCTTCTAATTTTGTCAAACTATCAGCAATAGCTTTCGTTGAAGGTTTTTCAAAATTAAGTTTATCGATAATCACGAAATTTTTTGCTGAAACCTTATCTGATAGAGCACTTTTCAAAGCCAAACGATAGACCTTACGATTTAACTTGTAAGCATAAGAACGAGGTATCGGACCCATTGAAATTGCACCACCACGCCATTGCGGAGCACGAATCGAACCTTGACGAGCGTTACCGGTTCCCTTTTGACGCCATGGCTTTCTCCCGCCACCAGAAACAGTAGAACGATTCTTGACTGAATGAGTACCTTGACGCAAAGATGCACGTTGCATCAAAACCGCATCAGTAACAACAGCTTCGTTAGGTTCGATTGCAAAAACCGAATCTGCTAACTCAACTTCACCAGCTTGAGTACCATCTTGTTTAAATAAAGCAACTTTAGTCATAATGTTCTCCTTTCTTATTCTGCGGAAGCAGAGTCATTTTTTGTTTCTGCTTGATTATTTTCTGCAGAGACTGTTTCCTTAGCTTCTGTCTTAACTTCTTGTCCAACTGTTCCACCTAACTTAATTGCACTTGCTTTAAACGGCTTGACAGTGGACTTGATGGTAACAAAGCTTTTATTCGCTCCAGGGACATTCCCCTTGATTAAAATCAAGTTATTTGCCGGATCAATACCAGCAACTAAAAGCTTTTGCGCAGTTCTAAGATCGCCACCCATTTGTCCAGGAAGAAGCTTCCCTTTAAAGACCTTGTTGATGATAGCTCCCATTGAACCAGGACGACGATGGTAACGAGACCCGTGGGACATTGGTCCACGTGACTGTCCCAAGCGCTTTATAGATCCTTGGAAACCATGTCCTTTTGTAATTCCTTGAACATCAACATATTCACCGGCGACAAAAACATCGACCTTAACTTGATCGCCCTGTTTATAATCGCCTTGCGCGTCACGAATTTCGCGAACGTAGCGCTTAGGGGTCGCACTAGCTTTCTTTGCGTGACCTTGTTCAGGTTTATTAGCGGCAATCTTGCGCTTGTCGAAGACACCGAGCTGTAAAGCTGAATAGCCATCAGTCTCAGGAGTCTTAACTTGCAGCACTACATTTGGTAATGCTTCAATGACAGTCACAGGGATCAGCTCGCCTTTATCAGTAAAAACCTGAGTCATACCGACTTTTCGGCCTAAGATACCTTTTGTCATGACTTTCTCCTTAAATTATTAAATGATCAAAGCTTGATTTCAATTGCAACACCAGCTGGGAGGTCTAACTTACGAAGTGAGTCAACAGTCTTATCAGTTGGGTTAACCAAATCAATCAAGCGCTTATGTGTACGCATTTCAAATTGTTCTCGTGAATCCTTGTGCTTATGAGGCGAACGTAAAATAGTATATAGAGTACGTTCAGTCGGTAAAGGAATCGGGCCAACTACTTGCGCACCAGTGCGTTTTGCAGTTTCAACAATTTTTGCCGCTGAAGCATCGATTGTACGATACTCATAAGCTTTCAAGCGAATCCGAATTTTTCTTTCTGCCATAATTTATCCTTTCGTTGATTTTCAAAATCAGCTTGCTCCATTCAAAAACCGGCATCTCAACGCCATGGCAACGGTGCCGAGCGTGTCGCAACCTTGAATATCATTGCTAATCATTGATATACCGGCGTTTTCGGCCGTATTAAAGCGTAAAACGTAAAAGGCATACTTGTATATGTTACAGCAAAAGCCCTTGTGGGGCAAGGACTTTCGTCACAGAGTTAAAAAAATTAATACCAACCATTTTGTTGCCAAAAACTAATCGCGGCAGAGACAGAACCATAACGAGCAGAAATATATGCTTCCATTGCTTTTAATTGCAATTGATAGTTTCCCTTAACTTGAGCCCAACTCATACCAAGATAAGTTTCATAAGCTGCTTCGCTAAGTTGACCAATTCCTTCATAAGAGCCATTAACAGCATTTGGGTTACCAGACGACTCACGAGAAATAAGCCAATTAATGTCATCAGAACTAGATGATATCGAACTGCTGGAACTTGAAGAAGAAACAGATGTTTTTGAAATATAAGTTGATGAACTGGCTTTTGAAATATAACTATAACTGCTTGCAGCACTGGATATTTGTGCAGTACTTTGAGATCCGCCGTACATGCTTGTACTTGCCGCAGTTGAACTTGAGTAAGTACTACCGTTTAAGGAACTGCTCGAATTTTGATATGAAGACGATTGTGAACTGCTTAAAAGTTGCTGACTGCTGGTCGAAGTAGAAGAAACATTATTCTCTAACGGAACTGTATTCTGGACTGTTGATTTGGCATAATCCAATTGTTGAAGTTCATCTCCAGTAGAAGTGTTGTCTTTTTTAGCTTTACTAGTAGATGTTGTCGAGTTAAAAGTTGCCGCAGTTTGTTCAACTGACCTAGCAAGCCCCTTAGCAGCGGAAAAAGAATTATTCGCTGAAGCGTCTTTTCGGTCTGCCTTACCGACTGTTGATGGAATAAGAAAAGAAAAAACAGCAAAACAAGCCAAAACAATTAATGCCTTAACTAGTCTCCTAACTTTCCTAGTATGAAAATATCCACTCCCCATTAAAAAGCATTATCCTATTCTTATTTTTCCTCAATATTTCAAATAATGCTAATTTTGGGGGATTAATCGAATAATGTAAAATTGCAGATTACAATATGTGAGTAAATTAACTTTTTATATTGCAAAAAATAATAATTTTGTTATCAAACTGTAAAATTACTTCGTATTCGAAGCAATCGAATTAATAATCATCGTCGTCATAATGCGGTTTCCAGTTCGTTGTGGGTGGATTCCGTCCGGAGAAAACCATTCTGGATGAGAACGAGCCGAATCGTACCAGTCAATAATATGTAGTCTTCGATCTTTTTTGGATGCCTCGTTTAACAATTGGTTATTAGGACCTTCCCATGGTTTGCCACCAGAGAAAGAGTTAACCCAATATACTTGTCGAGAACCAGCAATTGAACGCACCTCTTGAATATTTTGTGCGGAAATCTCCCCATTTGTTCCAATAATCATCAAAATAATCGGATCAAGTTTTCCCTCTTTTTTTAAATGTCGCAAAATATTGATTGCATCAAGTGTATGCCGACCAACCTTTGCATTAACAATCGTCTTGGGCATCACCCATTGAATATCCGGGCCGACATCCAATAAAACCGAATCGCCAATTGCGGTAATATTCAAAGATTCAACCTTATGAATATTTTTGCTATTTGTACCAAAAATAGAAGCCAATTGTTGTTCATGCGAATCAGCAATGCTGGAAACGGAAGCAGTTGAAGAAGAACTTTTTCTTTCTTGAACAGCTTTACTGTTTTGCTTATCGATCATCTTCGAACTCCTATTCAGTTTTCGTTGAAGCTGATCGGCATCCTTCGAACGAACAGCATTTTTAGAAACAAAGCCAGAAGCTGTGCCACCAATAGCAAAAACAGCTATGACAATTGATAAAATCGTTTTCCAATTGAATACCAGTTTCGTTGAATGAAAAATAAATCCATGGCGAAAAGGCATTTCAATCAATCGATAAGAGAGCTCGGAAACAATTAAAATAATCAGAACAGAAATGAGTGATCTGAATAGATCGCCTGATAAAGAAGCAACAGGAAAAATTCGTTCGATAATCATCATAATTGGTAATTGATAGAGATAGATCGAATAAGAACGAGAACCGATATATCTGAAACAACGATTGCCCATTAATAAACCGAATTCGCTTTGCGGACTGCTTGATAAATAAAAAATTAAAATTGCCGTAAAAATACTCAGCAATAACATGCCAAAGTAATAAACCCAGGCTTGAACTCCATTTGCAAGAATAAAAAGCGCAATTAAACCAAAAAAACTTAATGAAATTAAATAGGCTGAAGCCTTGTTTAAAAAACTACGAATTCTAGTAATTTGTTTGGGACAATAAGGAGAAGCGGCCAAAGACATAAAAATAGCAACAATTCCTCCAATAATGAACGAAAAAACTCTTGTGTCTGTTCCATAGTAGGCACGATTAGTCGAAATCGGCGAGTACAAAATCGCAAACAGAGCAGCAGAAACCAGAACAAAAATAGTTGGAACAATTAAAGCGAATTGCCAACGTTTATCACCGAAATAAAGAATAAATGATAAAAGAAGCGGCCAAAACAAATAAAATTGTGCTTCGACAGAAAGTGACCAAAGATGAGTAAAAACCGACCAGTGGGCGCTGGCAGCAAAATAGGAAAGCGAATTAGCAATTTGGTACCAATTATTAACATAAAATATATTGCTTAATAATGATCCTCTAATTCCAAATAGCCCCTCAGGAAAAGCAACCGTTAAAATAGCAGTTGTTAAGAATATCATTACGATAAAAGCCGGATACAAACGCCAAAAACGCCGTGAATAAAAACGTTTGATTTGAAAACGACCCCGTTCATAAAATTCATTAAGAATAATTCTTGTCATCAAAAAACCAGAGATAACAAAAAAGACCGTCACACCGGCAAAACCACCCGCAAATATTTTTGGCCACAAATGAAAAAGAATTACCCCAATAACCGAAAAAGCCCTTAAGCCTTCAATGCCTGGAATAAAACTACTTTTTCTACTATCCCTCTTCATAATCCCAATATTACATTAAACTTAAAAAATAACGTCAACCATTAAAAAAGCGTTGCATCCGTAATAATCATTCTGGAACTCTCAATCCTAACTCTGTTAATTGCTTTTCAGAAACCCTTGAAGGAGCCTTTGTCATCGGTTCGGTAGCGTTAGAATTCTTTGGAAAAGCAATTACCTCTCGAATATTATCTTTGCCGGCCAAAAGCATAGCCAAGCGATCCAAACCAAGAGCAATTCCACCCATTGGTGGAAAACCATATTCCATCGCCTCAAGCAAAAAACCAAAAGCTTTTTCCGCCTGATCAGAAGTAAAGCCAAGGGCCTTAAGCATTTTTTCCTGAACATCCATTGTATGAATACGAATCGAGCCAGAACCCAGTTCATATCCGTTAAGAACCAAATCATACGATTGGGCATGCGCTCGATGAGGATCTTCACCGTCATTTAGATAATGCAAATCTTCTTCGTTAGGCATTGTGAAAGGATGATGAGCAGCAATCCAGCGACCAAAATCCTCTGAATACTCAAATAGCGGCCAATCGATGATCCAAGCAAAATCCCATTCACTCTCATCAATCAAATCAAGTTGTTTGGCAACATATTTACGTAAATATCCAAGGGTATCGGAAACAACCGAGAAACTATCAGCAGCAAAAAATACCAAATCTCCATCAGACAATGACAAAGAAGAAATTAACTGATTCTTAACATCAACCAAAAACTTGGCAATCGGTCCTGAAAACTCTCCCTTTTCAAACTTAATCCAAGCAAGACCTTTGGCCCCAAAACGCTTAATATAATCAGCTTGACCATCAATCATTTTTCTAGTGAATTTCGTTGCTCCCTTTGGAGCAACGATTGCTTTGACGAAGCCACCATTTTTAATAGCTCCGGTAAAAACAGCAAAATTCGTTTGTTTAACTATTTCAGAAACATCATGAAGTTCGATTCCAAAACGCAAATCTGGTTTATCAGAACCAAAACGGTCCATCGCTTCCTGCCAATGTAAAATTGGAAAATTGCTTGAGTCAATATCAGTTTTAGCAACATCAGACATAATCTGTGCGATCCAGCGATTAACAAGCCCCATAATTTCGTTTTGATTCATGAAAGACGTTTCCATATCAAGTTGTGTGAATTCAGGCTGACGATCACCACGTAAATCTTCATCACGAAAGCAACGGGCAATTTGGAAATAACGATCAAAACCAGCACCCATTAATAGTTGCTTGAATAATTGCGGAGATTGTGGCAAAGCATAGAAACTACCTGGGTAAACACGTGAAGGTACCAGGTAATCACGTGCGCCTTCCGGCGTACTCTTGGCAAGATATGGAGTTTCGATGTCCAAAAAACCATTCGCTTCCATAAAGCGCATTGAAGATGACATAATTTTTGAGCGTAAAATCAATCCTTTTTGCATTTCCGGGCGACGAAGATCGAGGTAACGATATTTTAATTTCAGTTCTTCATTGACATCGACCCCGTCTTCAATATCGAAAGGCGGTGTTTTTGATTCAGCAAGAATTTCTGCCTGATGAACTAAAATTTCAATTTTTCCTGTTTTCATTTTTGGGTTAATAGCAGAGTCTGATCTTAAAGAAACAATTCCAGTAATCGAAATAACATACTCACTACGAATTTTTTCAGCTGTTTTCAAAGCATCTTGAGAAAATTCACCAGAAAAAGTCAATTGAACAATTCCTTCACGATCACGTAAATCAACAAAGATAAGTCCGCCAAGATCTCGACGTTTTTGTACCCAGCCTTTTAAGGTAACTGTTTGTCCAGCCAACTTTTCGTTAACCAAACCTGCATAAATTGTTCTTTGCTCTCTACTCATGAAAAATCCTCAATTGTTAACTTATCCAATAATATTTTTTTCTGGCTGCCGTCAGCCATTTTTTTGATTGTTACTTTTTTGCTTTTAACTTCTTCTTCACCAATCACAATCGAATATCTCGACTTAGTTCGATCGGCAGATTTTAATTGTGACTTCATCGATCGGTTGGTATAATCCAACAAAACTCCAAAATTAAATTCTTCACGCAACCGTTTTGCCAACAAATTGGCAAATTCATTAACTGATTGGTCGGTTTGAACAATATAAACATCAGCAAGATCCTGATCTTCAATTTGGCCAACCAAAGTAATCAATCGTTCCAAACCAATGCCAAAACCAATTGCCGGCGTATTCGGTCCACCAAATTCTTCAACCATCCCCGAGTAACGACCACCACCACAAACTGTAGCCGATGATTTAAGTTTCGGATCCCGTGTTTCGATTTCAAAAATCGTGTTATTGTAGTAATCCAAACCACGAACTAATTTATTATCAATTTCGTAACTGATAGCAAAATCATCCAAAGCCCTGGTAACTTGTTTAAAACGATCTTTCGATTCTTGGTTTAAATAATCCAAAATCTTCGGAGCATCAACAAGCAGTTTTTGGTCCCCTCGATCCTTTGAATCTAAAATCCGCAAGGGATTGGAATTCAAACGATTCTTCGAATCATCGCTTAGCTGATCTTCAAACTGTTTTAAATAATCGACTAGAGCATTACGATAATTTGTCCGTGATTGTTCATCACCAAGCGAATTTATTTTGACAACAAAATTGTCCAAATTGAATTCTTGGAAAAAATCAATTGCCATTTGAATAATTTGTGCATCCAAGAAAGGCGAATCGGATCCAAAACTTTCAACACCTAATTGATGAAATTCACGCGTTCGACCGGCTTGCGGCCGCTCATAGCGAAACATAGATTCCAAGTAATAAAGATTAACCGGTTTTTCATATTCGGGTCCGTATAATTTGTTTTCCACATAAGCGCGTACCACACCAGCAGTACCCTCCGGCCGTAAAGCCAAATGTCGATTACCCTTATCATAGAAATCGTACATTTCCTTGCTAACAACATCTGATGAATCCCCAGAAGTGCGTGCAAAAATTTCGTAGTTTTCAAATAAAGGTGTATCGATCCTACCAAAACGATAACGGTGGCCGATAATTTCCCGAGCTGCTCGATTAATTTTATCCCAAATTGTTTGAACGTCCGGCAGCAAATCAGCCGTTCCTTTTGGTTTTTGAAAAAGTTTATCAGACATACATAGGAAATTTTAACACTGGATAAATGTTGTCTGAATAATTTTGATATATAATCTGCCTGTGTTTAGGCAGATTTTAAAAAATCGGGTTCCTTTGCTTGTTTCGACGGCTTTTATTCTTGCCGGTTTATTATTAGTGGCCTCAATTTACTTTCCAAATCAAACAAAGAAAAGCAATAATTCAAAATCAATTACTACCAAAGCAAAGAAAACAGTCCTGCGTGACGGACCAGGACCGATGTATAAGCAATTAGCCACTTTCCCCGATTCAGAAAAATTAACGGTCCTTAAAGAAAAACACGGATGGTTGGAAGTTCGTTCAAAGAACGGTAAAGAAAATGGATGGATTGCTAGCTGGGTTGCCGAAGGAAAAGCAAACAGTATTAGCAAAGAAACTCGAATGACAGAAGCAACAATTGTTCTGGACCCGGGACACGGTGGTTCTGATCCAGGGTCGCTAGCAATCGACGGGGCGACAAATCCTAAATATTTCGAGAAAACCTATACTTTAAGAACAGCGCGAAAAATAAAAAAAGCTCTGGAATCAACTGGAGCCCGTGTAATTATGACTCGTGACAGTGATAAGCTGCTCTGGCCGCTTTCCAAAATAAGCAACATATCAAAAAAATATCATGCTGATGCTTTTATCAGTATTCACTTTGATAATTATACGGTCGCAAATGCAGCAACCGGTTTTACCGAATATTATTATCATAAAAAAACGACTAATTCATATAGCCTTGCAAAAACACTGAAAAAACATTTGAATAATTTGCCTTTATCGAATCGCGGCGTAACATCCGGGAACTTTTACGTAATCCACTATACTTATCTGCCATCGGTACTACTAGAAATGGGTTATTTAAACAACTCAAACGATTTTCAATACATTAAATCGGCTTCCTACCAAGAGGCAGTTGCCCAAGATGTCAAAAGCGCATTGCTGGACTGGTTTGACAATATTCAGCCATCCTTGCCCAAGACAAAATAAAAGCAGGTTTCTTAACGAAATCTGCTTTTATATAATGACAAACAAGCTAATGAAAGCTGCGAGTGACTTCATAAACATCATGCACCCCGGAAATCGAATCCATTATATGCTGCAGCTGTTCAACGTTTTTTACTCCGACAGTTAGGCTGATAATGCCAACGCCATTTTTTTCATTGTGAGCGGAAACCGCATTCAAATAATGAGTATTAGCGTTAACCGAACGAATCACATCATTTAAGATTCCCGGACGATCGGAACTGCTGACGGTCAGATCGGCATCATAATTTGGCCGATTACCATCTGGATTATTCCATTCGACTTCAATGATTCTTTCGCCTTTTTCCATAGACTTTTTAATATTAGGGCAATTGGCACGATGAACAGTGACTCCACGTCCCTTTGTGATATAACCAATAATTTTATCACCAGGAATTGGCGTACAACATTTAGAAAGATGAATTAAAAGCGAATCAATACCAGCTATTGTGATATCTTCTTCGGGACGATTCTTAACAATCGGCGCACTGCCTTTTCTGATCAAATCCTTTGCAGCATCCTGCTTACCTGAAAGCAAAGCCTTTTGAACTTCTTCGGCCTTTTTATCGGCAATTTTTTTTCTAATATCTTCAGTTAAACGATTGCCGGCTTGTTGCAAAGAAACTTCGCCATAACCTATCATTGCCAACAAATCGTCGCCAGAGAATAAATGCATCTTGGTAGCCGTAACTGTTAAATTCTCTTCAGTCATAGCTTTATCAACCGGTAATTGCTTTTCCTGCAAATATTCTTCAAGCATCTGCCGGCCGCCTTCGATATTAGAAGAACGTGCCTGTTGGCGGAAATAAGCCCGAATTTTATTTCGAGCTCGACGACTAGCAACTAATCCAAGCCAATCGCGAGAAACTTTTGGCGTTGGTGAAGTTACTATTTCAACAATATCGCCGGTTTGAATCTCATAATCCAAAGGGACAATTTTGCCATTTACTTTCGCGCCAACCGTATGCAGGCCGACATCCGAATGAATAGCAAAAGCCATGTCAATTGGTTTAGAACCAACCGGGAGCTCAAAAACATCCCCTTTAGGCGTAAAAGCATAAACCCGATCCGAGAAAAGATCGCCTTTAACGGTATCAACAAATTGTTCCGCATCGGTTGCGCCTTCTTGTAATTCAAGAATTCCTTGGATTGCATTTAAATGTTGCTGATCTGAATCACTAACATGAGCTTGTTTTTCTGAACCTTTATTTTCTTTATAAGCCCAATGAGCAGCAACACCGAACTCTGCAACCTGGTGCATATCAAAAGTACGAATTTGAACTTCCAAAGGATGACCGTTAGGGCCAATAATAGTTGTATGCAGTGATTGATAACCATTAGGCTTCGGTAGCGCGATATAATCCTTAAAACGCCCTGGAAGCGGCTTCCAATTAGCGTGGATTGTGCCCAATGCTGCATAACAATCAGCAACAGTATCAACCAATACACGAATTGCAAGCAAATCGTAAATTTCTGAAAATTGCTTGTGCTTATCGGTCATTTTCCGATAAATAGAATAGATATGTTTTGGTCTTCCAGTAACTTCAAAATGGCCAATCTTTAAATCACTAATTATCTTTTCTATTTGTTTTGTTGCCGAAGCAATGTCAGCATCACGTTCTTCTCGACGAGAATGCATCATCTTGGCAATTCGATGATATTCATCCGGATCAAGGTAACGAAGACTCAAATCTTCAAGTTCCCATTTAATATTAGCAAGCCCAAGTCGATGAGCCAAGGGAGCATAAATATCAAGCGTTTCGCTGGCAATTCGATGTTGCTTTTCTGGACGATGAACTTGTAAAGTGCGCATATTATGTAAACGATCGGCAAGCTTAACGATAATCACACGAACATCTTTTGCCATTGCCAACAACAGCTTGCGATGATTTTCAGCCATGTTTTCTTCAGTCGATTCATAATGAATTCTACCAAGTTTGGTTACACCATCGACAATATCAGCAACATCATTCCCATAGGCCTGGCGGATTTCATCATTCGTTTCCGGCGTGTCTTCAACGACATCGTGCAAAAAACCGGCAGCAATTGTATCCGGATCCATTTTCAAATCTGCCAGAATTCCAGCAACCTGAATTGGGTGATAAATATAGTCTTCTCCAGATTTGCGTTTCTGCCCTGTATGCATTTTTTTTGCAAGTTGATAAGCAGAATCAACTCGTTTGACCTGGTCTGGAGTTAAATACTTTACATAAATATCGTGAACATCTTCAAAAGAGCGATTCTCAATTTTTGCCATCATGAAGCTCCTTAAAACCATCATCAACCGGTATTTGTTTATCTAAGTCAGAATCGTGATGGTTATCGCCAACAAAAGTAAAGAGAGCGAGAACAAGATAGAAGATAGCAAAGAAATAAGCATAGCTGTAAGTGATTAAAGAAGAACCGAATATTAGTTTGGAAGAAAAATTAACCAGACTAAAGGTTAGAGGAAAAATGAAAATGCCCCAAAACCGCAATCCAAAATGGCGGAAATAAAAACCGCTGTACAATGAAAAGCCTCCAAAAATGACTCCCATTAACCAAATTATTCTTCGAGATCCATCCAAAAAATGTGCTCGAAAAACCAACGGTCCTAAAGTGCTCAATAGAATCGAAATAATAAACCAAAATAAATATCGCTTTTTAATTATCTTAACCATAGTAAGTTAGCTCAATTCTATCAAAAGACTGACGGATGAGAGCAAATAAAGTGGAGCTGTTTCCGCACGCAGGATTCTCGGACCCAATCCAGCTGCAATAAAGCCGCTTAATTCAAGTTTATCAATCTCTTTTTTACTAATTCCTCCTTCAGGACCAAAAACAGCGATAATTTCATTAAAATTGGAATCATGCTCTGCCAAATGAATCATTTTAAACAAATTCGACTTTTCTCCGGCCTTGGCACTTTCTTCCCAAGCAACAATTCCAATTTGCCGACTGGTTAGTGCAACTTGTTTAATAAAGTTCTTCTCATAAACAATTTCCGGAATAAGCAAGCGATGTGACTGTTCGGCTGCCGCTTTAACGATTTTTTCATAACGTTGGACTTTCTTTTCAATTTTTGTATCTTTGACAACGCTGTAGGAAAAACTGGTTAGGATGATTTTAAAAACACCTAATTCAGTTGACTTTTGAATCAGCCAATCCAGATGATCGGATTTTAAAAGTGGGACAACAATCGTTGTCTTGATTGGCATTTCCGGGTTTTTCAAAATTTTGTCCACTCTATTAAAAAAGATTTCCATTGCAGAGATCTCATTAACCTGAACCAGATAAGCCGACTGGTCAGCGACCAATTCAATTAAATCTTTATCATTAACGCGCAGGACATCTTTTAAATGGTGAAAAACATCCGGATTATTTTTTTTGGAAATTTTATTTTCCAATAAAAATTCCTGACTATTTTCTAAAAAGAAACGTGAAGTCACGGTTTAGCCTTATCAAATGGTCCATTCAAAACAACTTTTCCCTGCATTTTCCCACTTTCAACCAACTGATAAGCTTGCCGAAGATTTTCGGCATTAATTCGATCGAAAGTTTTATTAAGAGTAGTTTTTAAAATTCCAGCGTCCAATAAAATGGCGATTTTATCAAGAGCCTGCCCCTGATTCAAGATATTATGGTTAAAATCAGATTTTGAAAACATATATTCCCATTTGAACTGAACTGCAATGTTCTTTAACGGACCCATATTTAGAGGCTTATTGGTACCAACAATTGAAACCAGCTGCCCATATGGCTTGATGTGTTTAATTGCTGTATCCCAGTACGAAGCCGGATCATAGAGAAAAACAATATAGTCAAATTTTTGATCAGTCAATGTTTCATCAAGATTTTTATAATCATAAATTTTGTCAATTGAATATTTTTTCAACCATTCGATTGATTCTGATGAATGGGCCGTCACAGAAAGACTGATTCCAAGATAAGTCGCCATTTGTACCAGCACCGAACCTACTCCACCGGCTCCATTAATCACCAACATATTTTTGCCATCGGCACCATGATTTTGAAATTTTAAGCCAAGTTGATCAACAAGGATTTCATAAGCCGTAATACTCGTTAATGGCATTGCAGCGATCTCGCTTTTACTTAATTTTTCCGGTGCCCGTCCAACAAGCCTTTCATCAACCGCCTGAAAATTTTCATTACTTCCGGGCCGTTGAGTCGTGCCGGCATAATAAACCCGATCTCCCGCGTGAAAACGAGTTACGTCTTTTCCGGTATGTTTAACAATTCCAAAAGCATCGTAACCAAGAATCTTGATTTTAGACGGTATCCCTGATTGGCGCAACTTGGTATCAACCGGATTAACAGAAACTGCCTGAACTTCAACTAAAAGATCATGCGGGTCAAGAACCGCTACATCAGTCTGACCATCGAACAGAGAATTCTTTTCTTCAATTGCTGAAACATTCTTGTCAAAGAAAACAGCCGCTTGTTTTTCCGAATTAAAAATTTGATAAATCTTTTTTGTTGTTTGAGGAACTTTATTATTCGCCATTTTTTATCTCACTTGTCTGAATAAATTGTAACGTTTTTTTGCTAATCAAGTAGTGCTGCTTTTTGGGATCGAAAATCATTTGAAAGCTGGTTTTTGACCAAGAAGAAGCGTTATATTCTGAAAAATACTTATCCCAATGAATAGAAATAAGAATGTATTGCAAAAACGCAATTTGTGATTGATTGAGATCGCTAGGGCTGGTTTGTTTCTCAGCCGTAGCCAAATCTTTTTCAGAAGAAGCACTTAGATTGTCAAGTACTTTTGACAAAATGATTTGTTTTATTTTGTAGTCAACTGTAACCGTATGATAATTATTTAGACTAACCTTTTCAATCATCACTTGACGATTATTAAATTCCAAGCGATAAATTCTTTCAGCAATCTCGTTTAAAACTTGTTTTTCTTTGTATTGATGCTTTTTGTAAACCAGAGAATTACTTAAAACAAGTCCATTCAATAAATTCTTTTTTATTTTTTTTATATAAAATTCTTTTGAATCGGCCTTGCTGTCATACAGATATTTTTTCGATAGACGATTGGAAACAGCTCCTAAAAAAATGTTTTTTGCATCCTTTTGTGCCATCGATAGTGTCGGCCTACTTTGAAAACGATAAAAAACCGAAAAGAAAACCAACAAAAGAACAGCTATCGCTGCCGAAAAAAATAATCCCTTAGAATGCTCAATTTTCACGAGAGTCCCTTATTGTATTGTTCATCGTCGGAATTCTTCAAAATAGCCATAAAGGCTTCCTGAGGGACATCCACCCGCCCGATCGACTTCATCCGGGCCTTGCCGGCCCGTTGCTTATCAAGCAACTTGGCACGTCGATCAGGATCTCCGGTATGAATTTTTACCGTAACATCTTTTCGATAAGCTTTGATATTCGTTCGGGCAATAATTTTCGATCCAATTGCTGCTTGGATCGGAATTTCAAAATTCTGGCGAGGAATAGCTTTCTTTAGCTTCCCCGTTACGACTCGAGCTCGATTATCAGCAAAGTCTTTATGAGATATAAAACTTAAGGCATCAACTTTGTCACCGTTCAACAAAATATCGATCTTTTTTAAATCAGAAACAAAGAAGCCGGCAAGGTTGTAATCAAGACTGGCGTAGCCTTTAGTAGAAGATTTTATTTTATCGAAAAAATCAAAAATTATTTCCGATAAAGGCATTTTGTATTTAACGTTGACACGCGATTTATCAAGATAGTCCATCGTATCAAAGATTCCACGCTTAGCTTGCGCAAGCTCCATTACTGTACCGACATATTGTTCAGGCACCATAATTGTTGCATTAACAAAGGGTTCACGGATTTCTTTGATGCTGCTGGCATCAGGAATATTGGACGGGTTGGAAATATCTTCCTCACTCCCATCGGTTTTAATTACATGGTAAGTAACCGTTGGAGCGGTAATAACGATTTCCAGATCAAATTCACGTTCCAAGCGTTCCTGAACAACATCCATGTGTAGCAAACCGAGAAAACCAACACGGAAACCAAAACCAAGTGCTGTTGAAGTCTCCGGTTCATATTCAAGACTGGCATCGTTAAGACTCAATTTGTCCAAAGCATCACGAAGATCGTTATATTTCCCATTATCAGTCGGATAAATACCGGCGTAAACCATCGGAGTCATCGGCCGATACCCTTGAAGGGCTTTTTGAGCTGGGTGGTCGGCATTTGTGACGGTATCGCCGGAACGCGCTGTATGGATGTCTTTGATAGAAGCAGTCAAATAGCCAACATCGCCGGCAATCAATTCTTTTCTCGGAGTGGCATCGGGTGAAAAAACACCTAATTCGGTCACTTCATAGTCCGCCGCAGCATTCATTAAACGAATTTTATCGCCAAGATGAATTTGACCCTCTTTGACTCGAATTGACAAAACAACTCCCCGATAGGAATCGTACTTTGAATCAAAGACCAAAGCCCGCAATGGCGCTTTTAAATCCCCACTTGGTGCCGGAATTATTTTAACGATTTTTTCAAGAAGCTCAGCCACTCCTAGACCGGTCTTAGCAGAAACATCGACTGCATCGCTTGTGTCGATTCCAATATCGTCTTCAATCTCTGCTTTAGTTCCTTTTGGATCAGCCGAAGGAAGGTCAATCTTGTTAATCACCGGCAATATTTCTAGATTATTGTCGATTGCCAAATAAACGTTTGCCAAAGTCTGTGCCTGGACCCCCTGAGTTGCATCGACAACCAAAAGCGCCCCGTCAGCTGCAGCGAGCGCTCGGGAAACTTCATAGGAAAAATCAACATGACCCGGAGTATCAATCAAATGAAAAATATAACGTTGACCATTTTTGGCGTCATAGTGAACTTCAACAGAATTCATTTTGATCGTAATTCCCCGTTCACGTTCCAAAGGCATGTCATCAAGGATTTGTGCCTTCATTTGTCTTTGAGCAACTGAATGGGTCATCTCGAGAATTCGGTCAGCTAAAGTGGACTTCCCGTGATCAATATGAGCAACAATGCTGAAATTACGAATATGTTTTTGACGATCTAATTGTTCTTCAAGTGTGGACATTACCTTAATTTTATCAATCGAACTTCCTAAACAAAAATTATCGCTTTAAAAACAAAAATTAATTTAAAGAAATAGTCTGAAAATCGCTTATATTTTCTTTGTAAAAAATTTCCTTGCTTTGTTCTAACAGATTATCATTAAGCACTAATTTAAACAATCCTGTACCGGAATAACTTTCGTAATATAAAGTTCTTGTTTCCAAAGCAACCGCAGAACGATAGACAGTACATGTATCAGAACGAGTCGACATCTTTGGAACTGTAACAGAATTCAAAATATGCCAAGCATTAACAAGCTGTTCCTTTTGGTCGGCCGCCGGATCAATTCTTTCTTTTAAATAAGCTGCACGAATAAACCTGGCGCTTGGTGTATAGCCACCCGGCAGCTGTTTTTTCCCAGAAAAATCTTTTGAAGCAGCATGCTGGGAATCGTAGGCCAGTTGTCCACTTACATATTCAGGAAGCAAGGGCATGTAATCGTTTAGTTTATTAACTTCGCGCTTGAAATTAGGAGCATTTGTTACAACGCCTAAGGGGTTTTCGATGACTTGCATCGGCATTGACAAAGGTTCGATAATAACAAAGCGTCCACTTGGATCAGCAGCAGCATAATGAAGGTCGGCATCACCATATTCATTTGAGGATTCGCTGTCATTCATTACTTCAATCAATGGCAAAGACTCGACCGGTTCCTGGACTGAACGAAAATTCGTCATCGCCCAAAAGGCAAACTTGAAGGGAGCCAATTGGATTTTCTGATCATTTCTTTTTTTGGCATAGTGCCTACCAGCATTAGCAAAAGTTAATTTTTGTACCGATAAACCAAATTCATTAACGCCATCCGACAAATCAGCATGCATTTTTCGATTGTGGCCGGATCCGATAGCCGCATATTTATTAACATATTCCTTTCCGTCATAGACTGAATTCCATTTATACCGGCGGGGAACAAAAAGCGGAAAAGCATACAAACCATGCCAATCCATTGTCCGAGAAAAAAGATGAGTTTGGTCATCTGCAATTTGAAATATCGAGGTACACATGATCTAATTTTAGAGCAAAGAAAAAACAGTTTTTCAAAAAACTGCTTAATCAGAAATTTATTTATGGATAAACATCGCATCCCCAAAAGAAAAGAAACGGTATTTTTCCTTAATTGCGTGCTGATATGCATTTAAGATATTTTCACGTCCGGTAAACGCAGCAACCAGCATAACAAGTGTCGATTTCGGTAAATGAAAATTCGTAATAAAAGCATCCACGGTTGTCCACTTAAAACCAGGCTTGATAAATATATCGGTCCAGCCGGAATCAGCCTGAACATTGCCACCATATTGATCTCCATTAAATTTATGTCCGATTGTTTCCAATGTCCGAATCGTTGTCGTACCGGTAGCAACAATCCGACCGCCATTATTGCGAACTTGGTTAATTTGATCGGCTGCATCTTGACTCAATTGATAAAACTCGGAATGCATTTTATGTTCGTCAATATTTTCTTCTTCAACCGGGCGGAAAGTTCCAAGACCGACATGCAAAGTCAATTCAATTGTTTTAATTCCCTTTGCGCGAACTTTATCAAGCAGCTCCGGCGTCCAGTGCAAGCCGGCAGTCGGAGCTGCCGCAGATCCTTCAACCTTTGAATATACTGTTTGATAACGTTCCTGATCCTTTAATTTTTCTTTAATGTATGGTGGAAGCGGCATTTCGCCAAGCTTATCCAATAATTCCATAAAAATTCCATCATATTGGAATTCTACATAACGGCCACCGTGTTCAAGTTCGCCAACAACCTTTCCGGTCATGATCGTTTCATTCTCATTGCCGAAATCAATCACGGAACCAACCGGGAATTTTTTAGCCGGTTTAATCAAGGTTTCCCAAACATCCCCATGGTCCTGTCTTAATAAAAGCACTTCAACATGTCCCTTGGTTTCAGGCCGCCACCCATGCAAACGAGCCGGAATCACACGCGAATTATTCATTACAAGTGCATCTCCAGGATTTAGATAATCGATAATATCATAAAAATGTTTGTCTTCATAGGCACCTGTCCGAGCATTTAAAAGAAGCAAACGTGAGGCATCTCGCTGTTTTAAAGGCGTCTGAGCAATTAATTCGTGTGGTAAATCATAATCAAAATCACTCAAAGTATAGTGTGGTACTTTTTCTTCAGTCATTATTTTCTTCTTTCAAGAGCTAATTCCCGTTAAGCAGGTTTTATAAAAATTTCTTCTCCAACCAGTTTGTTAATATAGCTGTATTGCATTATTCCAGAATTTCTTTTTTAATTGCCAATCACAAAAGCAAATATGCTTAATCTGATTTAAAACAAATAAGTCAAAAAAATTCATTTAAGATATCTATCTTTTAATTAGGACAAACCGGTTTGATAAGGAATCTGCAAATGCTCATAAGCCGCTTGAGTTGCTTGACGGCCACGAGGGGTCCTCTGAATAAAACCAATTTGGAGTAAATAAGGTTCAATCATTTCTTCGACCGTTTCGCTATCCTCGCCAATGTTAGAAGCAAGGGCATTAACACCAGCCGGGCCGCCTTTGTATTGTTGTATCAAAGTATTAAGATACTTTAAATCCGTCTCATCTAATCCACGGGCATCGACGTGTAATTTGTTTAATGCGTTATCGACAGTCTGTTCGTCAATCGTTTCTTTACCGTCAACTTGGGCAAAGTCGCGAACCCTTTTTAATAATCGGTTGACAATCCTCGGCGTTCCTCGCGAACGTAAAGCTAATTCAGCGGCACCGGACCCGGCAATTGAAGTATCGAAAATTTCCGCCGAACGTTTGGCTATTAATTTTAAATCGCTAACCGGATAAAATTGCATGTGAGCGACAATACCGAAACGATCCCTTAGAGGCGCCGAAAGCATTCCAGCTCTCGTAGTCGCACCAATTAAAGTAAAAGGCGGCAAGGGAAAATGAATTGCATGAGCTGTTTCACCCTGGCCAACAACAATATCGACATAAAAATCTTCCATCGCCGAATAAAGAACTTCTTCAACTGCCTTTGGTAAACGATGAATTTCGTCAATAAATAAAATATCACCAGCAGTCAATTCATTTAATAAAGCCACTAAATCACCAGTTTTTTCAATCGCTGGTCCCGAAGTTGTTTTGATTTTTGCTCCCATCTCGTTGGCAATTACAATCGCCAGAGTCGTCTTGCCTAATCCTGGCGGCCCAAAAAGCAAAACATGGTCAAGTGCTTCGTTCCGCTGTTTGGCAGCTTTTAAATAAACCGATAATTGATCTTTAATTTCCTTTTGGCCGATATATTCCCGCAAATATCTTGGCCTCAATGTCAATTCGGATTCAGCATCGGCCGCAATTGGTTTTGCATCTAAAATTTTTTGATCTTCGTCATTCATTTAGTTAATAGTTTAAGTCCTTTTTGAATATATGCATCAGTCGTTAATTTGCCCAAATCAGCTAATTTTTGACCGATTCTGTTAACTTCTTTTGAAGAGAAGCCTAATGCCTCCAGAGCGGCTAGAGCATCGTCCAATTCAGCAGAATTTTCTAATAGGTTTTTCATTGGAAGGGTATTTTTAGAAAAATCACCCAATTTTCCTTTTAAATCCAGCACAATCTGTTGAGCAGTTTTATTGCCAATGCCTGGAAACTTAGTTAAATATTTCGGCTTGCCATTCTCGACAGCAGCAATTAATCCATCACGGTCGCCACCAGCAATGATTGCCAAAGCTGATTTTGGACCAATTCCGGAAACATTGAGCAACTTTTGAAAAAGATTCCGTTCATCAACTGTTCTAAAACCATAAAGGCTAATTTCATTATCACGAACAATTTGTTCGGTAAAAATCGTCGTTTGATCGTTTTGATTATATTCATAAGGATTCGGCATGAAAACGCGAAAACCGATTCCCTTAACATCGATGCCTACGTAACTAGCCGCGATCGTTTTAATAATTCCCGTTAAAAAGTCATACATATGAAAATTATAGCGGTATTAAAAAAGACCCGCAGAAAGGATCTTTCAAACTTATTGAGCTGCCTCGGTTCGCTTAAGAAAGGCGGCTAAATTATTATAAAATTCAACTGGATGATCAACTGCGTGATGATGACCGCCGTCTTTGTTAACGAAAAGTTCCGCGCCGGGAATTGTTTTTGCTGTCTCCTCCATCGACCAAACTGGCATCGTATCTTTTTCGCCAGTCGTTAAAAGCATTGGAATTTTAATATTGCGCAGTCGTGGACGAATATTCCAATCTTTTAAAATACCGGTGACGACAAATTCATTATTTCCTTGAAAATGATTATAAACATCGGTTGCTAAAAGATCCGGACCGGCATCAGGATCATATGTTGACGTTCTTTCAATATTCTCTTTGTATAGCTTATTTACATCGGCATGATAGCGAGGATCGGAAAAATCCCCCTTGGCTTCAACTGATTTCATATAATCCACTTCACCCTGGCCAAGTAAGTCCAAGCGTTCTTGATTAATCGATGTGACGTAATCCTTAATGTTATCCGTCATCGAATAAACAACAGAACCTTTTAGATGTTCAGGATGGGCCAAACTATATTCATAGGTCAATACGCCACCCCAGGAATGTCCCAACAAATAAAAATGGTCAAGGCCCAATAAAGAACGAACTTCTTCGAGTTCATCCAAATAATATTGGTAGTTCAAAAATTTATCAACGTTTTCTTGCTTCGCCCAGTCGGGTGATTCCGACCAGAAAGAACCAAGCTGGTCATAAGTGAATACTTGAACATCCATACCAACATATTTTTGAAAATTTTCTGCCCATGGCCAGAATTCTTTGGAAGTTCCGCCGGGTCCGCCATGAAGAGTTAACAATTTAATCGGCGCATTCGGATTTCCAAAAGAAGCCGACCAAATATCATAACCGTTTTTTAAATGCAAAATCTTTGTCTGATGTTTCATTAATAGCCTTCTTTTAAATTAACTTCGTTAACGGCCAGTTTACCATTGGCCAAATAACTTTTTAAGTTTGGTCCGAAAATTTTATAGGCATCGCGTTGGAAATGTTCCAAAAGCGCCGAAGAATGAGGGGTAACGATCACATTTTCCATTTTCCAAAGCGGTGAATCACTCGCAAGCGGCTCATGATCAAAAACATCCAAAGCGGCACCAGATAAGATATTATCTTCCAAAGCTTTAGCTAAGTCCTTCTCGATAACACTCGGACCACGACCAACGTTGATAAAAATCGGTTGTTTTTTAAATAGCGAGAAGAAATCCAAATTGAAATAACCGCGGGTTTGTGCTGTCAACGGCATATCACTGATCAAATAATCGGCATCCGCAAAATTTCTCAATTGGTCATGAGTGATGACTTGATCAAAATATTGGAGATCCTTTCCATGACGATTAACACCAATAACTTCAACATTGAAAGCCTGTAATAGTTTAGCCACTGCCGAACCAATTGCACCGGTTCCGAAAATAAGAATTTTCTTATCCTGCAGCTGTTTTATTTTCGGAAAATTAAAATTCCAACTTTGCTTTATCTGATTTGCAAGGGCAAATTTTAAACCACGATTCAAAACTAAAATGTAAGCCAGAACATTTTCCGAAATCGCTTCAGAATGAAGGCCACTCATATTCGAAACCACGATTCCACGTTTGGCCAATTGATCAAGAGGCAAAAAATCAATGCCAGCGGAAATTGTTTGAACCCATTTTAGGGATTTACCGTTTGGAACGACTTTACCAAACCAAGGACTAAAGCCATAGCCCTTTTGAAACTGGCTAAATTGACCATAAACAATTTCAATTTGATCAACCAATTCATCAGTCATCTGGTCAACACTGATCAGCTCAAGATCAGGAAAGTCACGACGAATCTGTGCAAGATCCTGATCTTTAATTTTTTGCAGCAACAATAATTTTGTCATATCCTCATTCTACAAAAGTTGTTTGAACTATACTCGATCTATGATTAAATTCAATCAGACAAGACTAAATAAACTGCAAGAAACCCTTGTCGACAAACAGATCGACTTCGCTTTTATTTCAGACTACAAAACAATTCAATATATCACCGGATTTGGTTCCAATCCTTACGAAAGAATTTTGGCAATGATTGTCTTTGCCGATAAAGACCCCTTTATTTTCGCACCGGCCTTGGAGGTTGAAGTTGTCAAATCGGTTGGCTGGCCCTACGATCTATATGGCTACCAAGATAATGAAGATGGCTTAAAAATGATCTACGACCACATCAAAGAACGAATCAGCAATCCAAAAAAAATAGCAACCGAGCAGGGAAATTTAACTCTATTTAGTTTTAATCGACTCCATGAAGCCTTTCCAGATGCCGATTATTCATTTAATTTAACACCGGTTGTCGAGCATCAGCGCCTGCTTAAAGACGAAGATGAAATAAAGAAATTGGAGCAAGCCGGTAGGGATGCCGATTTGGCCTTTGAAGCCGGTTTTAAAGCATTAAAAGTTGGTAAAACGGAACTTCAAATTGCTGCTGAGCTTGAGTTCGCAACGAAAAACCGCAACGTTTCGGAAATGTCCTTTGGTACTCTGGTTCAGACAGCCGAGCATGCTGCCGATCCGCACGGAGAAACATCGGACTTGACATTAAAAAACAATTCATTGGTTCTATTTGACTTAGGTACTGTTTATAAGGGGTATATCTCAGATGCCAGCCGAACGGTTGCCCTGGGCACACCAAGCGATCATATGCGGGAAGTTCATCAGGTTGTTCTGGAAGCTCAATTGGCAGCTCAAGCAGCAGTCAAACCAGGTGTAACTGCTTCATCATTAGACAAAATAGCTCGCGATATTATTGAAAAAGCCGGCTATGGACAATATTTCATTCACCGATTAGGGCATGGAATGGGCATGTCCGAACACGAATACCCTTCAATTATGCAAGGAAACGATCTCGTCTTGGAACCGGGAATGTGCTTTAGCCTTGAGCCAGGGATCTATATTCCTGGAGATTTAGGAGTCCGCATCGAAGACTGCGTTCATGTAACTGAAAATGGCTGCCAGCCATTCACACATATGAATAAAAAGTTGCAGTTATTTTAAATTAAGAAAAGCCGGATTTAGATCCGGCTTTTCTTATAAAAACAGCTATTGAATCAACAAATATTTCCTAAATATTGTGTTTTTAAAAGACGAAGAATTCACAGCTTGGTCGAAGATTGTTAAAATGTAGCAAGAGGAATTCTTTATGGTTGCAAAATTACAAGACGTTGCTAAAAGGGCTGGCGTCACAATCACGACGGTTTCGCGTGTCCTAAACGATTTTCCACACGTTTCCAAAAAAACTCACGATAAGGTCTATGCAGCAATTAGAGCGTTAAACTATCATCCGAATGCTTTGGCGCGTTCGCTGCAAGGGAAATCATCAAAGTTTATCGGTCTAATTTTCCCAACAATTGCAAATCCCTTTTTCTCGGAACTTTCAAACGAATTAGAAGTTAAGCTTTCAGCTAAGGGATATAAGATTATTATTGCCAGTTCGGCAAACAATGTCGAGGCAGAAAGACGTTATCTTGGAATGCTGGCTGCCAATATGGTTGAAGGAATTATCACCGGCTCGCACAATCTTGGTGTTGAAGAATATGATCAGGTAAATATGCCGATTGTTTCTTTTGACTGTTTTTTGTCGGATAAAATTCCAATCGTTTCTTCAGACAACCTCAATGGTGGAAAATTGGCTACTCAGTATTTGATTGATCAAGGAGCCAAAAAAATCGCCATTATTACTGATGACGACGATTCAAAGTCTCCAACTTCTTTGCGGGCAATTGGTGCTTTAAACCCAATTCATAAAGCAAATATTCAAGCTGAAGAATTTGCTTTTCCGGATGCTCACTTCACAGAAGAAGAAAAATCCGAAGAGCTAAAGGACTTACTTTCTGGAAACAAGTTTGATGGTATTTTTGCCAACAATGATACGACCGCTCTTCAAATCAATAAAATTATTAAAGAGAACCATTTTAAAAAGATTCCTGTAATCGGTTATGATGGTACGGCTTTTATCCGTCTGTATCTCACTGACATTGCGACAATCGTCCAGCCAACTTCCCAAATTGCCGATGCTTTGATTGATCTGCTTTTTAAACGGATAGAAAAACCGGATCTACATTTTGCCAATCCTCCATTACTTCCAGTTGAATTATTTAAAAGTTAAAAAAATCCCCAAAAATAATTTTTAGGGATTTTTTAATACAAATTATTTGCCGGTAATCTTAATCGTTCCATTATCGATATCCGCTTTAAGATTCTTAGCATCAAGATTATCGAGATAGAAGTCAGTAACTTTATCGCGAATTTGTTGTTCAATCACTCTCCGCAAAGGACGGGCTCCCATTGCTTCATCGTATCCTTGATTCATCAAATAATCTTTTGCAGCTTGAGTAACTTCCAACTTTATGCCCTTCTTAGCCAAAGTCTGGTTAACTTCCGTAAGCATTAATTCAACAATCTGTTTTAGATCATCTTTACTTAAATGACTGAATTCAACGATTGCATTAAAACGATTCAAAAATTCCGGACGGAAATAAGGTTCCAAGCGTTCAATAACTGACTTGCCTTGGGCTTCTGTTTTATTATTTAACTCATTGCCAAAACCGGCGTTTGAAGTAGCAATCACAACCGTATTCTTAAAGTTGACAACATTGCCTTGCCCATCCGTCAAACGACCATCGTCTAGAACTTGAAGCAAGAGAGTGATAATTTGTGGATTAGCTTTTTCGATCTCATCAAGCAAAACAATCGAATAAGGATTGCGCCGGACTTTTTCTGTAAGCGTATTTTGATTATCGTTGTAGCCGACATATCCGGCTGATGTACCGATCAGTTTAGAACTAGCAGTTAAATCGGAATATTCAGACATATCCAGGCGAATAATCGCATCTTTGGAACCAAACATATCCAAAGCCAATTGCTTGGCCAATTCAGTTTTTCCTACTCCGGTTGGACCAACGAATAGGAAACTTCCAATTGGACGATTCCCTTCGTCAAAACCGGCCCGATTGCGACGGACAGCTCGGGCAACCGCTTCGACGGCATCGTTTTGGCCAATTACTTTGCCCTTTAAACGATCGGAAATGCCCTTTAGATGCTCGATATCATTAGCACCCATTTTAGCTACAGGGATGCCAGTTAAACGCTCGACCGATTGAGCAATATCATTCGGTTTAACGACGACTGCTTCTTTTTTATTTTCGCTGGAAATGTTTTTCAGCTTATCTTCAAGCTTCTCAACCCGCTTTTTAGCAGCTGCAGCTTTCTCGAAATTTTCTTTTGCAGCAGCTTGATCCTGTTCTGTTTTGGCATTTTTCAAATCATTTTCCAAACTGACTTTATCTGTTACCGGATGTTGGGCCGATAAGTGAGCCGCTGTCATGTCTACCAGATCAATCGCTTTATCCGGCAAAGATCTTTGCGGAATATACTGAACAGAATAATCAACAGCCGCTTTTAAGGCATCATCGGGAAACTTAACGTGATGATGTTTTTCGTAAAGTGAACGGACACCTTTTAAAATTGCCAAAGTATCTTCCGGACTTGGCGCATTAACGGTAACTTCGTTAAAACGACGTGCCAAAGCTGCGTTTTTCATAATCGTATTCCGATACTCATCTTGGGTTGTGGCACCAATCACAGAAACCTCGCCCCGACTTAAAGCTGGTTTTAGGATATCAGCCATTCCTTTAGAACCGGACTCTTCACCGGTATTACCGGCACCTAAAATTTGGTGAATTTCATCAAAGAAAAGAATCACGTTACCAGCATTTTTAACTTCACTAATCAATTTTTGAATATTTTCTTCAAAGCTTCCACGATACTGGGTGCCTGCTTCAAGAGCAGAAATATCGATTGAATAGATTTCCTTGCCCTTAATCGCTGCTGGAACATTTCCATTGATAATTGCCTGAGCCAGCCCTTCGACAACGGCCGTTTTTCCAACTCCGGCATCGCCAACCAAAACCGGATTATTCTTCGTTCTTCGACTTAAAATTTCGGCAGTTTCCTGAATTTCTTTGTTCCTGCCAATTACCGGATCAAGTTTGCCCTGTCGAGCCTCTTCGGTCAAATTACGACCAAGTTTTTCCAAAATGCCCGTTTTCTTCGAATGACCATTTTCTTGAGAAACAGCTGGTCCTGTTTGTTCAGGCTGAATCTGCGATCCAACTTCTTGAAATTGACCGTTAATCGGCGTTCTTCCACTTTGACGATAGGCAGCAAACTCTTCCGGGCTTACTTCTTGTCCATTGATTAAATAACGAGAATCAGAATTAATTCCGTTCATACGTCCCATTAAATTATTAAATATGTCATCCATCGAGTTAAATGGATCGTTATTACTGCTATTAAAATAATCATTATTAGCCATGATTGAATCCTCCTATCAATCTTCTAAATAATCGGTTTCTAATTCTTTTAAAACCTCCCACATACTACTTTGAGTTGCTTGCGCAAGAGCGTCGAGGTCCCGTAGATTCAGGCTCGTCGCATCGGATTGTGGCTTGTTAAAAGATTTATGAATTGTCGTATAGCCATATCCTCCCGCCTTGGCAACTTGATAAATCGTCAAATCGTGATCTATTAGATAGGCCTTTATGTCAATTTCCATTGGAAACCTCCTTCATTTAAATATTATATCACTTATGTGAAACATTTACAAATGTGAAATAAATAAATTTTCCAAAAAAAAGAAGTCCAACGACTTCTTAAAAATTACTTTTTCTTTTCGGATTTGTTTTTTTCTTTATTGATTAAAATCTTATCAATCAAACCATAATCCAAAGTTTCTTTGGAATCCATCCAGTGATCACGTTCAGTATCCTGCTCAATCTTTTCAATCGGCTGACCAGAGTTCTCTTTTAAAATGTTGTTTAACCTCTGACGAGTCTTTAACAGTTGATCAGCAATAATCGACATATCAGTCTGCTGTGTGCCAGCTCCAGCACCTCCCATTGGCTGATGAATCAAGTATTCAGCGTTGGGAAGCATAAAGCGTTTATCTTTGGTACCAGATGAAGCAATAATGGTTGCCATTGAAGCAGCCATTCCCATGACAATTGTTTGAACATCGGATCTAATAAAGTTCATTGTATCGACAATTGCCATACCAGCCGTAACCGATCCCCCTGGTGAATTTATATACATATATATATCCTTATTTGGATCTTGAGCATCCAAGAACAATAGTTGAGCAACAATGCTCGTTGCCATTTGATCTTCGACTTCTCCTTGAACCAAAATAATTCGGTCCTTTAAAAGACGACTTGGAAGATCATAACTCTCGCGTCCATTTGCTGTTTGTTCAATAACTCCAGGCCACATATCGCGCCTCCTTAAATTTAATAAAGTTAAGTATAGTTCAATGGTCAAGAAAGGTCAAACTTTTTT
The DNA here is from genome assembly GCA_004010835.2 of Oenococcus sp. UCMA 16435. Taxonomy (GTDB): domain Bacteria; phylum Bacillota; class Bacilli; order Lactobacillales; family Lactobacillaceae; genus Oenococcus. Next base: position 1,719,479 of record CP030868.2, on the reverse strand, counting down.
ATCACTCAATTCCTTCACGATTTGCATCAATTTTCGCATCCGATGATTGATCCCGGATTTCGTTAATTCCTGCCCTTCGATCATTTCGGCTAGATCGCTTAAACTGGCTTCCGGATTCTCTAATCGTAAATCAGCAACAATTCTTAATTTTTCCGGTAAGTTATCCAAGAGGTTTTGTTGACGCAAAAGATCCATCGCTTCGTACTGTCTCTCGGCGGCTTCGGCCATACGGGTAACATTGGCATTGTCGGCATTAGCTAAACGATTGGCTGAATTACGCATGTCCGACATGATTCTCGCATCCTCGAAATGCAACATCGAACTGGTTGCCTGAATAATTGATAAAAAATCGGAAATTCGCTCGCCGGTTTTTAAATAAACGATTAATTTATTCCGACGGTCGGCAATTTTTGCACCCAAATTAAAATTGCGATTATTCATAATTGAAAAAATCTGCTCAATTAAGTCCTCATCAGCAGCAGAGATTTCTAAATGATAATTTTTAGAGTTAGGAGCATTAACCGATCCGGTTGATAAAAAAGCAGCTCGCAAAAAAGCCTGCTGCTTTGCTTGAGAATTCAAAAAAACTTCCGGAACCCGTCGATCACTGGAAAAAGGATCAAGTTGTATATCGTCAAGAATCTGATCGGCTTGCTTCATTGTAATAACACCATAGCGATGCAGACCGAAAATTTTTGTCGAACCTCCTCTTTCGATATTCGTTTGAATATCTGCTTCGTAAGTTTGTGAAAGCAATTGATAAGTTCTTCTTGCGCTGGCAGGATTTTGAGTCTGAACTTCCAAAGTATTCCCGACAGCACTGCCAAGATGATAAATACCATTCAAACGAAATATTGCCGATAGCTCCGACTTTGACGTCTTAATATTAATCGGCAATATTGAAAGTTCTTTTTTAACTTGTTGGGTAAAAGTCATTTAAATTTATTATCCAGAATATCGAGTAATTTCCCGGCAATTTTATCGCCATCGTGGAAAGCACCCTGATCGCGCAATTTAAGAAAATCTCCGGTAATCGGAGTAACTCCAAGTTTTCGATCCTCATTTGTATTGACCTTAACCTGGGTTGAAATTTCATTCCATTTTTGATAATCGATATAATCTTCAGGTACAACCGCCGTATTAGTCAAAACATAGTCAACGATATTGTTGGAAACGTTTTGATAAATCGCTTTAATATGGCTGGCATCCGTATAATTATCCGTTTCACCTTTTTGAGTCATAATATTGGCAATATAAACCTTCTTTGCCGGACTCTCTTTGACTGCTTTACCAACAACCGGAATAACCAAGTTAGGCAAAATCGAAGTATAAAGTGAACCCGGACCAAAGACGATCATATCAGCATGATTAATCGCTAACAAAACTTCCGAAGTCGGTATAGGTTGCTTGCCATCCTCGGTTGTAATCGATAACTTTTTAATCACTTTATGGGCGATTGTAATTTCGTGTTCGCCTACACCAGTCGTTCCATCGGTAAAAGCAGCGTGCAAAACCAAAGGGACATTAGCCACTGGATAAACTTTTCCAGAAATCATCATATAACGGCCAAGTTTTTGCACCGCTCCAAAGATATCACCCGACATTTCTGTCATCGCTGCAATAATCAAATTTCCTAAAGCGTGATTTTTAAAAAACTCATCCGAAGAGTCAAAACGGTATTGAAAAGTATCCAAAAAATCTTCCGGTAGCAAGGATAAAGAGACCAAAGCATTCCTAATGTCTCCAGGCGGAACAATATTCATGAAATTTCTTATCACACCTGACGATCCACCATCATCAGCAACAGTTACAATTGCCGTTACCTCGACATTACAATCTCGTAGAGGGCGCAAAATGACCGGCAAACCGGAACCACCACCAATTACGACAATATTTCTTTTTTTTCTGTCCGTCACAGCCTGGCCTCCTCTTTGGCTTTAACAAGTTCCCTCTTTAAAGAGGACTGCAGATCACGATGAAAAATTGTAACATCATAGCCAGCTTTTTCTAAATCTTTTCCCAATCGTTCAGCAAAAGCAACCGATCGATGTTGGCCGCCGGTGCAGCCGAATGCAATCACAATTTCCGACTGTATATCGCCACCATTAGCTTCCTTTTTTTTAGCTAATGGTAATACTTGTTCAATTGTCTTTTTGTAATTTTCATAAAATTCGCTGGCCCCCGGAACTGACATAATATAATCAGAAACTTTTTTATCGAGTCCGGTCATTGTTCTCATTTCCGGCTGCCAATAAGGATTATCTAAAAAACGTAAATCAAAAAGAATTGAAGCCTCTGGAATATTTTTATATTTAAAACCAAAAGAAATAACCTTTATTTTCATGCCAAATATGATTATATCAGGCTTCTACCTCTGTATCAGAAAGGCTTTGAACATAATCGAATAAAATTTTCCCTGCAACGGCCCCATCACCAACGGCAGCAGCAATCTGACGAATGGAATCTTTTCGAACATCCCCAATAGCATAAACACCGGGAACTTTAGTCTGCATGTTTTCATCAGTAAGAACCCAACCTTTTTCATCCAAAATACCCAAATTTTCTAATCCTTGGGTGTTTGGGTCTATCCCAACGTATATAAAGGCACCGTTCGTCTTAATCACAGATTCTTTGTTAGTAATTTTATCGAGAACTTTAACACCGGTTACCTTTTCACCATCACCAATAATTTCTTCAGTCTGTTTGTTCCAAGAAAAATCAATGTTGTCCGTATCAAAAGCTCGTTTTTGAGCAATTCGAGAAGCTCTCAATTGATCACGACGGTGAACAATCGTAACATCCTTAGCTAAATTAGCTAAATAGCTAGCTTCTTCGACGGCCGAATCACCACCTCCAATTACGACAATTTGCTCATTTTTAAAGAAAGCCCCATCACAAACGGCACAATAAGAAACGCCACGACCAGAATATTTATCTTCTCCGGGAACGTTAATATGGCGGTGAGTTGCTCCACTGGCAATAATTACAACTTTCGCCTCGTATTGTTCATCATCGGTAATCACGGTTTTTGTTTTCCCGTGATCAATTACATTTTGAACTTCGCCAAAAGCATATTCAGCTCCAAAACGAGTTGAACTTGCATACATTTTCTCGGCCAAATCCGGTCCCAATATTGAATCAAAAGCCGGGTAATTTTCAACCTCAGCTGTATCATTCATCTGGCCACCATAAATACCCTTATCAATCATCATGACTGATAAATTTGCTCGGCTGGCATAAGTCGCAGCCGTCATTCCGGCTGGCCCAGCGCCGATTATCACGACATCATATTTCTGCGTCATAAAATCTCCTGCTTACTAATAGTTAGTCTAACACAGCTATTGCTTTCACTCAATTAGATAAAAAAACGCCCAATTCTGGACGCGGATTGTTTAAATTTGCTATAAAGCTTAGAGTGTCTTGGCAAGCTCTTTAATATACTTACGAAGTTCTTCACCAGTATCGGGATGGTTCAGTCCAAATTCAATGTTCGTTTCAAGAAAACCAATCTTTGAACCAATGTCATAACGCTTACCGTTAAACTGGTGAGCATAAACATGTTCTTTATGGTTCAAACTTTCGATTGCATCAGTCAACTGAATCTCATTTCCCTTGCCAGGCATCGTATTTTCAAGTTCAGCAAAAATTGTCGGTGTAAATAAATAGCGTCCAATAATCGCCAAATCAGAAGGCGCATCCTGAGGACGTGGCTTTTCAACAAAATTTTTAACTTCAAACAAACCTGGCTTAACTTCCTTAGAAGGGTCAATTACACCATATTTTGAAGTTTCTTCGTGGGGAACCGGCATCACTGCTAAAGTTGACTGTTCGGTTTCGTTATAACGATCGATTAATTGTTTGGTCAAAGGGACACGATCAGTCATTAGATCGTCACCAAGCATGACGACAAAAGGTTCGTTGCCAATAAAGGATTTTGCCTTCAAAACAGCGTCCCCTAAGCCACGTGGATGCGACTGCCTAATAAAATAAATATTCAAATCAGTCGTATCCTGAACTAATTTTAATAACTTGTCTTTGCCTTTAGCAGACAAATTATCTTCCAATTCCGTATTGGAATCAAAGTGATCTTCAATTGAACGTTTCGATTTCCCGTCAACGATGACAATATCTTCAATTCCTGATTGAATTGCTTCTTCAACAATAAATTGGATTGTTGGTGTATCAACAATCGGCAGCATTTCCTTTGCCAAAGCCTTTGTTGCAGGCAAAAAACGTGTACCTAATCCAGCGGCCGGAATGACGGCCTTTTTAACTTTTTGTACCATGTAGATTATTCCTCCGAGATCAGTGGCCGATTCATAAGATCAGCGACTACATCATCTATTTTCGCATTTTCATAGAGTATTTTATAGACACTTTTGCTAATTGGCATAGAAATATTGTTTTTTCTTGACAATTGGTCTACTGCTTTAGCTGTTTTAACACCCTCAATCACCATACCCATCTCTTTTTGAACCTGCTTCAAACTTTTTCCCGAAGAAAGACCGAGACCAGCCCGGAAATTACGAGAATTTGCCGACATGGCAGTAACAATCAAATCACCTAAACCAGCCAAGCCATCAAATGTCTCACTTTTACCGCCTAAAGCAACTCCCAAGCGACGCATCTCGACAAGACCACGGGTAATCAAGGCTGCCTGAGTATTATCAGTCATTTTAAGGCCTTTAATAATACCACCGGCAATTGCAAGGACATTTTTTAAAGCTGCCGCATATTCTGATCCACGCAAATCAGAATTAGTGTAGACACGAAAGAAAGAATTAGACAAAGCCAGTTGAATAATCCTTGCTTTTTTTTGATTGGAACTTGCAACTGCAATTAAAGTAATTGCTTTTTTAACAACCGACTCGGCATGAGAAGGTCCGGAAATGAAGAACAAGTCATCTTCCCTGATACTTGGAATTTCTTCACAAATCATCTGGCTGACACGCTTATTGGAATCTACTTCAATTCCTTTAATAGCATGACCAAAAATAATTTGATTTTCTAAATTAGGCAAAATATCGTCCACTTGCCGAGCAACCTGGCGAACTGCTGAAGTTGGTACAACGAACAAAACAATCTCTGCATCCTTTAAAGCGACCCTCAAATCATTAGTCGCTTTAAGGTTTCGATCCAAAGGTGCTTCTTGAAGATACCTGCTATTCCGATGATTTTTATTGATATCATCAATAGCACTTTGATTATTTCCCCAAAGAATTACCTGATTTCCATTGATAGAAAAAGTTGAAGCCAAAGCCGTTCCCCAGGAACCAGCTCCAAGAATAGCAATTTTATGTGTTTGCTTGGTCATGGATTTCATTTTCCTTAATTAATTTTGTTTGTCGTTTTTCCAAGGTTGATAAGGCATCAAAACCCATTCTTTCTGTTCGGTACTTTAGAGCAGCAGCATCAATCACACTAGCAGTGTTTCTACCGGAAGTAACTGGCAATTCCATTCTAGGAATTGAAATCCCGAGAATTTCAAAACTGGCACCTCCGTCACCCAAACGATCAAAATTCTGAACCTTTTCATTCGAACGCTTCAAATCAATATTTAGAACAATTGTCGTATGATCGCGAATTGTTGCTGCGCCATAAGTCTTCAAAACATCAATGATGCCAATTCCCCGGACTTCCATTAAATTGGCTAAAACTTCTGATGGTGCGCCAACTAAACGTTGCTCATCTTCAGCATATATATCAACCCGATCATCAGCAATTAAGCGGGCTTTTCCTTGTTGAATCAATTCGAGAGCAGCCTCGGTTTTTCCAATTCCCGGATCACCGGTTAACAGAACGCCAATCCCATTGATATCAATCAAAACACCATGAACCGTCTTTCGTTCCGATAGTTGAGCGCCAAGATAATAAGTCATATTCGAAAGCAGGCGAGAAGAAGTTAAAGAACTGGTTAGAACTGGAATCTGAGCATCTTTAGCCGCTTCAACCAGCTCTTCTGGAATTTTTAAATTGGTTGAAATAACGAAAGCTGGCGTTGTTTCGCTTGCCATTTTTTTAAAAACAATCATCTTCCGTTCGTGAGTCATTGTTTTAGCATATTCGGTCTCATTAACACCATATAATTGAACCCGTCGTGGTTCGAAATAATCTAAAAATCCCGTCAGCTGTAAACCAGGACGAGCTATATCAGGAACGGTAATCGGACGTTCTAAATGATTTTCGCCCCAAACAACTCGAAGGGCTGTATTTTGAACCAAATCTCTTACTGTTACATTTTGTTGTTCATCCATTATCTAATCCTTTCAGTACTTGTAATCCAACTTTGGGCGAAGCTGAAAACCAAACTCAAGATAAATACCCAGCCCCAGCCATGAATCGTAATTCCAGAGACCAAACTATCATCAACGGCCAAAACTATCATATTAATAACAATGCTGAATAATCCCAACGTGATAAAAGTAATTGGAAAAGAAATAATATGTAAAAGTGGTTTAAGAAAAGTGTTTAACAAAGCTAGGACTACTGCAGCCACAAGCGCCGAAGTCCAATCTTTAACTGTTAATCCATAAGGAAACAAATAATGGAAAACAACGAAAATTAAGGTATTGACAACCAATTTATATAAAAAACTCATCTGGTCCCCTTTTTAAATAAAGCTCGACGAACCTGGATTCAACTCGACAATTTTACCGCTACGTTTATAGACCAACCATTCAGCAATATCAGTTGCATGATCAGCAGTACGTTTCAAATAACCAACAACAACCAAATAATCGGCTCCAGCATCAATTGTATCAACATCACCTTTCATAGAAATTAATATATCTTTACGAATCGTCGCTGAAAGTTGGCTTACTTCTTCAGAGTGGTCGGCAACTTTTTGCGCATCATCAATCGAATTAGAAACATAAGCATCCAAAATCTCATCAAAAGTGCGTGTAGCCATCAAACCCATTTCAGAAATTTTTCTTTCGATTTCAGGCATCCTTCGATCGCCATTTTCGCGATGATGAATCCGAATAGTCGAATAGGCAATATCGCGAGCATAGTCACCCATTCTTTCCAAAACAGAAACAGCCTTCAAGATTGTTACAACCTCTCTTAAATCAGTTGTCACTGGTTGGTACAAGGCAATCATTTCAAAAGTCTTTTTTTCAATCGCAGCTTCTCTTTCATTGATTTCATGATCGCGATCAATAATTTCTTCGGCCGTCTTTGTGTCGTGGGCCATAAAACCGACTACCGATTTATCAATTGTTCTGGCAACCATTTTCCCCATACTACGGAATTGGTCATCCAAATCTTCCATTTCGATATCAAAAATTCTGCTCACGGTATCGTCCTCCTTTTCGATCTAATTTTTACTTTTATCCAAATTTACCACTAACATAGTCCTGCGTCTCTTCTTCTTTTGGATTTAGGAAAATATCACGTGTTTTGCCAACCTCAATCAAATGGCCATCATTAAAGAAAGCAGTGGTTTGACTGATCCTAGCCGCTTGCTGCATATTATGAGTCACAATAATCAAACAATATTCATTTTTTAAATCCAAAAGCGAATCTTCAACAACTCGGCTCGAAATTGGATCAAGTGCACTTGTTGGTTCATCCAACAGTAAAATATCCGGTTTAGTCGCTAAAACACGTGCAACACTAACACGCTGCTGTTGGCCACCAGATAGACCCAAGGCATTCGCATCAAGTCGATCTTTAACTTCATTCCAAACGCCAGCCTGACGCAAAGCTTTTTCAACATCTTCATCTAATTGATGCTTGGGTATTTTTTTACCAAGTCTCAGACCAAAAGCAACATTTTCATAAATACTAAAAGGAAAAGGAGTTGGTTGTTGAAAAACCATTCCAATTCGTTTACGTAAATCAACTAAATCAAAATTATCCGAATAAATATCATTGTCGTGAAACAAGAATTTGCCTTCGACTTTAACACCAGGAGTCAAATCGTGCATTCGATTAAGGCTACGAAGATAAGTCGTTTTCCCAGAACCTGACGGCCCGATCAGAGCTGTGATGCCATTTTTCGGAAAAGACAAACTTATGTCAAACAAGGCTTGTTTCTTTCCATAAAAAAGATTCACATTTTTAGTCGTTAATAAATATTTTTCTTTTTCCACCATTAGCCAAAATTCCCCGAAACATAATCATCAGTCAACTTAACTTTTGGACGAGTAAAAATCTTTCGAGTCAAATCGTATTCAATTACCTTACCCAAATGGAAAAAAGCTGTATAATCACCAATTCTAGCAGCTTGCTGCAAATTATGCGTAACTATGATGATAGTATACTTTTTCTTCAATTCCATCATCGTCTCTTCAATCTGCATTATCGATTTTGGATCAAGCGCACTTGTCGGTTCATCCATCAATAAAATATCTGGTTTTAAAGCCAAGGCTCTGGCAATAACAAGACGCTGCGCCTGGCCACCCGAGAGTTCCAAAGCAGATTTATTCAAGTCGTCTTTAACCTGATTCCATAAAGCCGCCTGTTTTAAGGAAGATTCAACAATTTCATCTAATTGTTTTTTTGAATATTTTCCGCGCTGAGTCAAAGCGAAAGTAATATTGTTATAAATTGATTTCGCGAAGGGATTTGGCATTTGAAAAACCATGCCAATATGTCGACGAACCTCATAAACATCGACAGCGGGCGAATTAAGATCAAGACCCCGATACATAATTTTTCCGCTAACACGAGCAATGCCATCATTCATTCGATTCAAAGAACGAATAAAAGTCGATTTACCGGATCCGGACGCTCCAATCAAAGTAGTTATTTTAAAACGTTCAAAAGCCAAGTTAACTGACTTGATAGCCTCGTTATCATCATAAAAAACAGAAACATCTTCTGCCTTCAAAGCAAGTTCATGTTTAGAAGGATCTGGTTCAGAAATATAAGTATCAGGGTTGTCGAGATTGATAATTTTTTTTATATTTTTAACTAAAGCCGGTTTATTTTTTCTCATCCTGACCATTACTTACCTGTCCCTGATGTCATTTTCTTATATAGCATATTGCCAAAGAAGCGTGCTGATAGATTAAAAATCAAAACCATAATAATTAAAACAGCCGACGAACCAGCAGAAACTTGCACAGCATCTGGCATCGTCCCTTCCGAATTAACTTTCCAAATATGAACAGCCAGTGTTTCAGCAGGTCTCATTAAATTAAGCGGGCTATTGGAATTAAGTGGATTCCAGTTGTACCAATTCAATTGAGGTGCCGATTGTCCGGAGGTAAATAGCAACGCAGCAGCTTCACCGAAAACTCTTCCTGCTGCCAACACGACTCCGGTTACAATGGAAGGAACAGCAGCTGGAAAAATAACTTTTTCAGTCGTTTCCCATTTCGAAAGTCCAAGTGCCAAACCAGCCTCTCTTTGCAGATTAGGAATGGCGGCCAAAGAATTTTCAATCGAACGAGTCAAAAGGGGGAGATTAAAAAAAGTTAAAGCGATCGCACCAGACAAAACTGAGAATCCCATATGAAATTTCAAAACAAATAGCAGGAAGCCAAACAAACCAACAACAACCGATGGCAAAGAACTTAGAACTTCAATTGCCGAACGAAAAATAGAAATTAACTCTGATTTAGGATCAGCAAATTCATTTAAATAAATAGCGGATCCCAAAGCGACTGGCAAAGAAATAACCATAGAAACAATTAAAAGATAAAAAGAATTAAAAAGCTGATCTGATATTCCACCACCGGCTTCAAAGGAAGAAGAGTGGCTAGTTAAAAAATGCCAGCTAACATGCGGAAGACCTTGGCCGAGTATCGATATCAATAAAGCTGCCAGGATTAAAACCACCAAAGCAGAAATAAAATAAATAATGCCAATTGCAATTTTATTGGTTACTTTTGTATTCATTAATGTCCCCCCGAGTAATATTGGTTCGTTTACCAATAAAACGAATAATTAAATTAAAGAAAAGTGACATAATCAAAAGCAGCATCGCCAATGTCCAAAGTACATCGTTTTGTACAGAACCGTCTGAAGTATTTCCAATACCCTGAGTCAAAATCGAAGTTAAAGTTGACGCGGATTGAAGCAAGCCGTTTGGCATAATCGGCGCATTGCCTACAACCATTTGAACAGCTAAAGCTTCACCGAAAGCACGCGCCATTCCAAAAACTACGGCCGTTAGAATTCCCGGTGTAGCGGCTCGCAGAATAACCTTGTAAATCATTTGCCAACGTGTCGCCCCAATTGCCAATGCCGATTCACGATAGTGATTTGGTACATTTCTCAAAGCATCAACAGTAAGAGAAGTGATAGTAGGCAATATCATAACGAACAACACGATCGTTCCTGCCAAAATTCCAAATCCCGAACCACCGAAAGTTTCTCGTAAAAAAGGAACAACGACCGTTAATCCAATAAATCCATAAACAACCGATGGAATTCCAACCAATAATTCAACAACCGGTTGCATAATTTTTTTACCCCAATTTGACTGAAGTTCAACCATGAATAGAGCGGTAGCGATTGCAAAGGGAGTTGCAACTAGAGCACTTAGCAGAGTGACCAAGAAAGAACCAACAATCATTGGAAAAGCACCAAATTGTAAATTTCCATGCGAATCGGGTGTTGTTGGATTCCAAACTGTCCCAAAAATAAATTTCAAAGGATTAATTCCGTCGAGCGTAAAAGCCATTAGGCCACGGCTCAAAACAAAGAAAAAAATTGAAAAAACAACCGCTCCAATTAGAATTAACGCTGATAAACTCAATGAACGACCAAATATATCTTTCTTAGCCGAAATGGACTTTCTTAGTAATGATTCTTTAATTGGATCTTGACTATTTTTTTTATTTTTCCTTGCCATAATTACTTGCTTGATACCTTTCCTTGAGAATTTTTGTCAACTTTCATACCAGCTAAAGGAATATAACCAAGTTCTTTGACAATGCCGTTTTGAACTTTTTTAGAACGAAAATATTTGATAAAACTGGCAGTCTGGCCTTCGGCTTTTCCATGTGTATACATGTGTTCGTAACCCCAGATTTTCCACTTATTATTTTCAACATTTTCAGTAGTAAGGCTGACATTATCAACCTTAACGGCTTTTAAATTCTTTCCGGTAATATAACCAGATGCTAGATAAGATATCGATCCCGGAGTAGAAGAAATAATTTTCTGAACAGTCCCATTGCTGTCCTGTTCCTGAGCTTTAACAGCTGTTTCTCCCTTTAAAACAGAATCTTCAAAAACAGTTCGCGTGCCCGAGCCAGTCGACCGATTAACAACTGTAATTGTCATATCCGGTCCTCCGACATCCTTCCAATTCGTTATTTTTCCGGTAAAAATAGCTCGTAATTGTGCCATCGAAAGGTTACTTACATTTATATCCTTGTTAACAACCGGTGCGATTCCAACAACGGCAACCTTGTGATCAACGACTTTGCTAGGTTTGATCCCTTCTTCTTGTGAAGCGAAGATATCCGAATCACCAATTTGGACTGAGCCAGCTTGAACCTGTGTTAAGCCGGCACCAGAACCACCACCTTGAACTGAGATCGAAGTATTTTGGTTTTCTTTTTTATACATAGAACTCGCTTTTTCAACTAAAGGCTGTAATGCAGTTGACCCAACAATTAAAATATTTTTAGTTTTTGCGTGAGTAGAACTAACTGTATTACTGGTCAAGCCACGATGAGTCGATCCGTAATAAAGTGCTAAAACAGCGATTAAAATTATTCCAATTCTGATAAAATTTTTTTTCATAATATGTATCCCGGAGAAACTCTCCGGATGAATGTAATTACTTATCCTTTACTACACCATTATCGTTTTTAACGACTTTCATATTTGGCAAAGGAATATACCCAAGTTTTTTGATTATGCTCTTGTTGCTAGACTTATAAAAATAATTGATAAAGGCTTTAGTGGCACCAGTAGCTTTGCCTTTGGTGTACATATGCTCGTAACCCCAGACTTTCCACTTATTGTTTTCAACATTTTTATTTGTTGGAGAAACACCATTAATCTTAAGCGCTCTTAAGCCGCTTTGTCCTTTAATATAGCTGAAGGCCAAATAAGAAATAGCACCCGGAGTGGTAGAAACAATCTTCTGAACCGTTCCGTTACTATCTTGTTCCTGAGCAGTTGCAGCTGTTCCATTGCCTAAAATGGCTTTTTCAAAAACAGCTCGCGTACCTGAACCAGAAGCTCTGTTAATTAAATCAATTTTTTCATCCTTACCGCCAACTTGATCCCAATTTGTAACTTTGCCGGTAAAAATCTTCTTTAACTGACTTTTCGTCAAACTCTTTACATCAACGTCCTTGTTGACCACTGGCGCAATTCCAATAACAGCAACCTTGTGATCAGTAATCTTACTAGGATCGATTCCATCTTCTTGTGAAGCGAAGATATCCGAATCACCAATTTGGACTGAGCCAGCTTGAACCTGTGTTAAGCCGGCACCAGAACCACCACCTTGAACCGTGATTTGGACTGAGGAATGTGCACTTGAAAAACGCTCACCGAGCTGCTCGGCGAGGGGCTGAAGTGCTGTTGAACCAACAGCTAAGACCTTTCCAGTCAACTTTGACTTAGAAGCTGCGAAGGCGCTTGTACCAAGATTAGCGCTCGTCAATGACGCACCGCCAATAGCTGCCAACGCAAGTAAACTCAATAACCATTTCTTCATAATTATGAAACTCCTTGTGTCTTACTAATATTCAGTTTTCATGTGCGGGACGTATGCCACCGCATCTAAAAGATAACATAAAAAAGCCTCAAATTAATGAGACTAATTAAAAAAAATTACTCAGGATTTTTTTGGGAGAGCTTCCATTTTAAGTAAGCATTAATAAATGGATCCAAATCACCGTCCATGACCCCATCCGTATCACCAGTTTCGTAGCCTGAACGCAAATCCTTCACCATCCGATAAGGTTGAAAAACATATGATCGGATTTGAGATCCCCAAGCAACATCTAATTTTGTGCCTGATAACTTAGCGTGTTCTTCATCACGTTTTTGTTCCTCCCGCTCATACAATTTAGCCTTCAACATCTTCATTGCAATGTCTCTGTTGCCATATTGAGTTCTTTCAACCTGAGAAGCCACAACGATCCCAGTCGGAATATGAGTCAAGCGAACAGCAGTTGAAACTTTGTTAACATTTTGGCCGCCGGCGCCGCCGGAACGATAAACATCCATTTTGACATCCTGAGGTTTAATCTCTATTTCAATCTGATCATCATCTAATTCGGGCATCACATCAATTGAAACAAATGATGTGTGTCGACGCCCAGCAGAGTCAAAAGGACTGATGCGAACAAAACGATGAACTCCTTTTTCGCTTCGCAAAAAGCCATATGCATTATGGCCAATAATCCGCAGAGTAGCGGAGTCAATTCCGGCAACATCCCCAGCTTGATAATCTGTCACTTCGACTTTAAAATCATGTGCTTGAGCCCAGCGGGTATACATTCGATAAAGATTGCTGGCCCAATCGGTTGATTCAGTACCTCCTTCGCCCGGATGAATTTCCAAAATAGCATTATTTGCATCGTACTTTTCGGTTAAAAGTTGATTCAAATTATATTTATCTAAATCCTTTTCGGTTTTTTCAATATCCGTATCTAGTTCGGCGTGCATATCCGCGTCATCTTCTTCTGACAACAATTCAGCCATTGCTGTTAAATCTTCAACTGACTTTTGCAAACTTAAAAAAGAATCGCGACGATCTTTTAAAGTATTGGTTTCATCAATAACTTTTTGAGCGGATTGCTGATCATCCCAAAAACCCGGTTGGCTCATCTTATCTTCATTTTCTGCAATTGACGCATCAAGCGCATCCAAGTCCAAAGTCGAGCGAAAACCATCTATTTGTTCCTGCATATCACTGATTGAATTTCTTGCTTGTGCTAATTCCATAACTTTAATTTTACTCACAAAACCAAGGGAGTTTCCAAACTGCAATTATATCGTGTCCTTCCCCGTCAACTTCCCTTTAACTAATAATTATTCTAATAACAATTCTTGAAATATCTTAAACAGCAGGATGAATAAAATAGTATCGTCAGTAATCATCCACTTTTTAAATATCTACGAAATAATATAGATTTAATTTATTAAAAGTACCACAAAAGCAGCAATAACTTAATTAAGTTTATAACTTTTATTCCAATTTGGATTTCTAACGGTAGTTCAACACAAAAAATTAATCACTGGAACATTTTCGTTTTTTCAATAATTGATTCGGCGCTGCTCTTTAATTTTTTGCTTTCTTCTCGATTCAATGGCAGATAAATATCTTTAACGATTCCTTTTCGGCCAATAATTGCCGGTAATGAAATATAAATACCGAACTTTTTATTGTAGTGGGAAACAATTACTTCACTATGACTATCGGATAAAATCATTTCAATTAAAGTTGCTGCCGCTGTAGCAATAGCGATATTTGTATAGCCTTTTCCATCAATAACTCTAAAAGCATCTTCTTTTGTTTTTTCTTCGAGATCATTAATGTTTATCGAATTTTCTTTAGCAATTAAAGAAACCGGATTCTCAAATATTCTAATTGATGACCAAGCCGGAAATTGCGAATTTCCGTGTTCACCAATAACAAAACCGGAAACCGAGCGCGAATCTATTTCAAAGCGTTGGCCAATTTCTTTTTTTAGTCTTGAGGTGTCAAGAAAAGTTCCCGTTCCAATAACCTGGCCCTTGGGTAAAGCAAGTTCCCTTTGATAAACGGCTGTAATGACATCGACCGGATTTGTAATTGTTAAAAAAACACCATCAAAATGGACTTTTTTTAGCTGTGCAGCCATTGACTGAATTTGTTGAACATTAAACTGTAATTCAGCAAAACGGTCACCGGTCTCAGCTGTTAAATTAACATTTCCAAAGGTACTAACGACAAGATCCGCATCAGACAAATCCTTGTACTCACCAGCAACAATTTTAGTATGATGCGGTAAAAAACTTTGTGCATCCTGAAAATCCAGCACCTCAGCGTTTAAATGTTTTTGATTAATATCCAATAAAACAATCTCATCGACCATTCCCCGATCAACGATAATATGGGACAAAGTCGAGCCAACATGGCCCATTCCAATAATTCCGATTTTACGCATTTTATTTACCTCATTTTATTTGCAACTCAATTATAAATCCACAAATTAAACAATTTAATTGCAACCGATATCCTGGAAAACCTGCTGATAAAACTTAATTATCTTAAAAAATCGCAAAATAGTCGTTATGAAACAAATAGACTGGATTTTCTTTGATTTTGGAGGAACATTGATCGATGAGAAATATAATTATCAAAGACATTTTCGATTATGCGAAGAAAAATTAAGAGATAACGACATTCCAATCGTCAAGGATTGATACGGCAAATTAATCGATAAAGGTTATAAAGAAAATATAAAACGAACTCTATATATACGGTCGATTTGGAAAAGTTTTAGCAAAGAATTAGCAAAACCGGACTGGAAATCGGTTAAAGAAACTGTTTTTCCAAAAACAATCGAGAGCTTGGGGTATCTTAAAAAACGCTATTATCTGGGAATAATTGCCAATCAAATTCCTGATTTAGAAAATAGATTAAAATAACTGGGAATCATCCAATATTTTTCTCAGATCATTTCTTCGACCAAGGTTGGAGTTAAAAACCGACCCCGGAAATTTTTCGTTTGCTTTAAAAACAGCGCATGCCAAAGCCGAAAATTCGGTTTACGTTGGCGACAGAGTCGATGATGATATCGCACCGACCAAAAAAATCTCCTTTATAACCGTTAGAATCAAACAGGGTTTTGGTAAATTTCAAGAAGAAAAGAAAAATTGTCCTAGCGACTTCGTTATAGACAACATTAGTCAAATGAAAGATCTTTTTTGATTATCTCATTCTGACTTTCAAAATAAGAATAGATTTGATAAAGCAGAATATTAATCAATTGCTTGATTTTAAGCGTGATCAGCGATTGTATTTCCATCTAAAAAAGCATCAAAATACAGTCATTATTCAATCACTCAAAATCAATGTTTTAACATGATTAGCTATTAAATTGATTTCTTCCGTATTTGTTTTATCTTGTGGAGCGGAGATTTCTTCCGCTTTCTTTCCATGTTTTAAAACGACGATTCTATTGGCCATTCTGGCAGCTTCTTCAACATCGTGAGTAACTAAAATAGTTGTTAAATGCTGTTTGGAGCAGATATCCAAAATTAATTCCTGCATATTCAAACGTGTCAAAGCATCTAGGGCGCTCAGAGGCTCATCCAACAATAAAAGTTTCGGATTGGCCATCAATGCTCTCGCTAGAGATACTCGCTGCCTTTGTCCACCTGATAATTGAATTGGATAGTAATTTGCAAAATCTTCGAGACCCACAAGTTCTAATAGAGAAAAAGCTTTTTCTTTGATTTGCTGTCCACGCGCACGAAATGAAATGTTCTCCAAAACGGTCATCCACGGCAATAAGCGATCTTCTTGAAACATTATGCGCATTTGTTTGTTTAAAGAAGTTATCTTTTGACCCATAAAAATAATTTCTCCACTGGTGTAAGGTTCAAATCCCGCAATCAAACGCAGCAGAGTGCTTTTCCCTCCTCCGCTTTTTCCAACCAGGGCAATGAAATCATTATCATATAATGATAAATTTATATTTTCCAAGATCAAATGATTGCCATATTGCTTGTTAACATTTTTAATGGTCATTAAGGGTTCATTCATAAATCGATAAGGTTCCTTCGTAAAAATTTATATTTATTAAACAAATCGAGCAAAACTATCAACCCTGCTCGATTTGTTTCAATATGAAATTGATAATTATTGACTGTTCTCATTGGGATTTCAACTTTCATTATCTCAACAAACACGCCTAATAGGATTTCGTTTTAGCACAACATAGATTCCATTCAGTGCGCAGGCTAGTGAGTAACCTGTTGTTGGGTACACTAACTTTTAGGTTTAACATATTTATTCAACTATTGACAATTTTCTTTTTCGACTAATACGTTAAACAACCTGATTTTATATGAGGCCAGGGCTATAAATAACTCTTACACAAAATGATCAAAGATTTATTTTGACGAAAAACACAAATTGATAATCGATTAGATTATAAAATTATATATTAAAGAAAATTAATTGAATCATTACTGACTTAAAACAAATCAAAATCCTGACTAAAAAAATTGAGTTGGTCTCTAAAATGAATGATGATTCAAACTAATTTAAAGATGATATTCGTCCGGTAATAATTGCCGAATCGGGGTTTCTTGTGGATCAGTAACTTGTGGTACCCAATCATATGGTACGCGATAAGCACGATAAGTTAAATTCAATGTTTTACCATCAAAAACTTCATAATATGGATTGATGTATTCCCAAACAGTTTCATGTTGAGGAGTCACTTCAAAAATTCTACCGTCTGATCCCTCAGTAATCATTGTATTTCCATTTGGCAAGCGCTGTGCTGAACTAATGTATGGACTATAAAATTTTGTATTATCAGCCTCGCCACTATCTTGAGCAGTATATTGCCACTTAATCTCTAGAGTCATTGGATCAATTTCCAAAACACGTGAATAATCACGTCGTTCAGTTGTTTGGCCATGAGTTGCGACACCGTTGATTGGACCGTACCCTGCCCAACCACCATTATCAAAGACTAAGAGATTACCTTCTCCAGGAAGACCTTTTGGAATCATGTGAAAATGATGTTGGCCGATGATCCATCCAAGTTCAGGATATTCATCAAAATTCGGTCCGATGCGCCAGACAATTTTACCCGTTCTTTTGCTGGTAATGGCCAATATATTAGCATTTCGAGAGTCCCAAATAATATTGTCTGGATTGAATCGTTCATCCCCAGCATCATGCCATTTATTGGGACCCAATGTTGAAATACAGTTTATATGCAACCAATCCCCCATTCCGCCACCAGCCGGTCTCATGCTTGGCGAACGAAAGAGCACGTTTTTTTGCGTTTCATCAAAACCAAGTTCATTAAAATGTTCTCGTGGACGCCATTCCCACAAGATATTTCCATCCCAGTCAACTTCAATAAATTTGTCATCGAGCAATCGTTTATCAGAAATATCATGATCATAAAAGTTTTCATGAGTGAGTATTAAGGTTTTGCCGCCTTCAGCTTTGGGCGTCATTCCTGGCGCGTAATAGCCAGTCGTAGATCCTTCTCTTTGATAATCATGGTGCTGGCGAGCCATGTATATTGGTTCTTGACCAGGGTCGGACACTTCTTCATTGTGATCAAATTTCCACACAATATGGCCATCCCAATCAACCTGAACGAGATTTAATTCATCTTGATAACCCTGTTTGATATCACGTTCACCGGTTGAACCCAGAACATAGCCACCTGGTAAGACTTTGCTTGGAAAACCGGATAAACCAGCCCAGAGCTGGACTTCATTACCGTCCATATCAATTAAAAGTGCCCCTTTTGCGGATGGAAACACTGTTAAGCCATTGTAGGCTTTTTTGGGATCATACAGGGTCGTGCCTGTTGGATAAATTCTTGGATATCCCATATTTTGACCTCCTATTTTTGATTAGTACCGAACGTAACAACGCAGAAATCATGCTCAGAAGACTGGGTTGCTTCTTGTTTTGTGTGCGGGTTTCGAACCGCTTTTAAACGAGTTGGATCAACACCATCCACAATGGTGACTTTTCCTTTATTTGCACCATTTGGCGACCCAGGAACGCGTAAATTAGTGACATTTAAAGCTGGAACAGCTATTTCCGTTGGTTGTTTCGTATTTAAAACGGCATATTCAATCCTTTTTGAATCCAAAACAGTATTTTCGCGAATGCCATTTTGGCGAGTTTGTCTATCTGGATTGATATATTCCCAAATGATGTTGTAATCAGGCGTAATCTCGTAAATACGACCATCATCACCTTCATTAATCAAGGTGTTCCCGTTGTTCAACCGCTGCACATTACCAAAATGCTTACTGTAAACTTTATAAGCATCCAGAGGTTGTACATAATGTGCTTCTTCAGGCGTGTATTGCCATTCGATTGATAGGGTCATGGGGTTAACCTCTAAGATACGAGAAAAGTCGCGATGCTCATTGGCAATCCCGTCAGGTGACATCCCATTAGTGGAACCATAACCAGCCGATCCGCCATGGTCAAATATAAGAAGGTTGCCAGCACCTGGCAACCCCTGAGCAATCATTCTTGCTTCAGGATTGATGAGACATCCGAGTGCGCGTAATGCCTCAGACTGAGTGAAAGTTGGTCCAAGTTGCCAAATAATTTGGCCTGTTAAATGATCAATAATGCCTAAGATATTAGCATTGGGTGCACTGAACAGGATATTCTTAGGATCAAATCGTCTGTCGCCTTCATCAAACCATTCGTTTTCGCCAATTGTTTTGACATTGTCAATGGCCAGCCATGGTTCCGACCAGCCGGAACAACTATTGTATTGAATCAATCTGTAGATAGCGTTTTCTGCCGTCGCGTTAAAGTGAAAGTCTTTAAAATGTTCACTCGTTGTCCATTGCCAAACAACGTGATTTTGAGCGTCTTTTTGAACGATTTGACTATCCAAAATTGGCAATGACGAAAATCCGTTGGATGTGTTCAGGTTGTGTTGAACTTCGAAGCAAGATTTTTCGGCAAGTGAAAAATCGGCTGTTACTTCGTTACCGTTCATATCGATGATTTTTTGATGATTAAAGATATTGATAACCGTGTATCCGTTTTGACAGGTATTAGGATCATAAACGGTGACCCCGGTTGGATATACTGTTGGGAATCCCATAATGAATACTTCCTTTCATGGTTTGTTTTTTTGATTTCAATAGTCTGAAACAGATCCGGAAATTGCCTTTTTTAAAGCAGATGTATCAATGTAGTCTTTTAAATTATATTTGTGCTTTAGAGAGCCGCTTGTATCAAGATAATCATAGATATTCTTTAAATCTTTGTATGCGCTCTTATTGAAACTGACACTGATATCGGAACTTTCAAAAGTTGCTAAAACAGTCTTCTTGGGCACGTTAAGTGCTTCAGAAACAATTGCGGATGCTTTTTCTGGATGAGCGTTAACTAATTTAGCAGCGGCGTTCATTGCTTTCAGATATGCCTGAGCTGCTTTTGAATGTCCTTTTAAAAAACTCTTGTTTGAAACGGCAAAACCGATTGTTGGTGATGAAATTTTATCTTCGGTTGTCAAAACGGTAAATTTACCTGTTTTTTCCAGTTTTTCAGCATCTTGACCAGAAGCCCAAACGGCTGAGGCTTTCCCCGATTTCATCAAAGCTAAGTCTTCCTGCCCAGTTTCTACTGACACTAAGTTAACTTGACTAGATTTGAGGCCTGCTTTTTTGAGTAATTTAGAAACCCAATACTCTGTTACAGTGCCTTTGTCTGTGATGATGGTTTTACCTTTTAAATCAGATAAGGATTTGATACCTTTTGCAACGTAGAGTTTGGTGCCACTCCCTTTAGAAGTAGCTAACTTAGCAAAGATTTTTAAATTACTTTTACTTGAAGTACCAAATCGATTAAGAGCGGCAAAGTCAGCAGCGTAACCCACATCTAATTGACCAGTGGTAATGGCATTGACTGTTTCAATCCCGGTTGAGAATGTTGATGTCTTAATTTTGATTCCATATTTGCTAAAATAGCCCTCTTTCTTTGCAATTGCGGCGAGATATTGACCGTCTGAACCAGTCATTAGCCCCACGCGAACAGTGGTTTTTGAAACACCTGATGAACTAGAAGAACTACCACTAACGTTCTTAAGACCGAAAACTACTAAACATATAACAGCGATGGCTGCCACAAGACTGCCAAGCCAAATGATTATTCTTTTACTCATAAGCAATACGCCTTTCTTTACTAACTATTGTGCTGAGGGCTTTCAAACACGCCATATTTTTTAAGTGCAACTTTACCAAACAGTCTCAACAACGTATCCGAAAGATAACCAATAAATCCAAGAATAAAGATGCCAACAAAAATCCAATCCGTTCGATAATATAGTCTTGATGTATAGATAAGATAGCCAATTCCGTTTTGAGCAGCTAACATTTCTGCTGCCACAATCGCCACGATCGCTCCACCTAGCCCCAGGCGAACCCCGGTAAAAACGCTAGGAACAGCAGAAGGAATAACAACACTGTAGAAAATTTGAAATTTGGAAGCACCTTGTGATTGCGCTGATTCAATTTTTAACGGATCGATTGCTACAACGCCAGCAACGGTGTTGATGATAATAGGAAACATGGTTGCATAAATAATTAACGCCACTTTAGAGAACTCTCCTACCCCGAACCACAATAAGAAAAGCGTCAAAAAACCAATGGCTGGCACAAAACGAAAGAAATTGATCAGTGGTTCGATCAACCATCGGATCATCTTAAATTGGCCAATTAATAATCCCAGTGGTACTGCAATAATTGTTCCAATCATCCAACCAGCTAAAATTCTTAAAAGGCTGACAATCAAGTCGCTTTGTAAGGTTCCACTTTTTATGAGTGTTTTAGCGCCAGCTAATGTTTTTAGTGGACTAGGCAAAAAACTAGCGCCACTCAATTTTGCCGCAATTAACCAAACCACAAGAAGTAAGAGCCAGGCTAGAAATCCTCGTTTGGCAAAGAACAGTAGATAGTCCTTTAGTCGCTCAAATATGCTGCGATTGGCAATTTCTCCTAACATTCCTATATCTGCATCTGCTAATGATTGCGATTTTTCAACGTTTTTACTACGTACCTTTTTCATACGAATCGCTCCCTATTTGAAAATACTTATTTAGTGTTGTGACTAATTGCTCATTGGCTTTTGAAAAAGCGTTCCGTGGGTAGGGACGATCAACCGTAATTGTTTTATAAATATTTGATTCTGGAAATGGTGAAAAGATACTGATTTTTTGGCCTAAATAAGCTGCCTCTTGAATATCATGGGTCACAAATAAGATCGTTTTCCTAGTTTCCTGCCATATTCGAACGAGCTCGTCTTGCATAACATGTCGCGTTTGTGCATCTAAGGCACCAAAGGGTTCATCTAGGATTAAAATATTGGGATTATTAGCAATACTTCGCGCAATTTGGACTCGTTGCTTCATTCCTCCAGATAATTCATATGGATACTTTCTATCGTGTTTATCAAGGCCAACCAAATTTAAGCTCTGATCAACGATTGATTTACGTTCTTTTTCGGCTATGTGCTGCATCTTAAGACCATATGAAACATTTTCGCGTACTGTTAACCAAGGAAAAATAGCCGCATCCGCATTTTGGAATACCACTCCACGATCACTGCCCGGGGCAGTCACTTCATTGCCATTAACTAGTACTCGGCCACTAGTTTTAGGTAGAAATCCAGCAATAATATTCAGTAAAGTTGACTTTCCACATCCACTACGGCCTAAAAAAACGTGAAATTCACCAGTAGGAATTGTTAAATTAATGTCTTTTAGTACTAGGGGCACAGTTTTTTTTCGTAAAAAAAACGACTTGACTGGCTCATACCGTTTATAAACATGCTTAAGTTCAATACTGATTTCTGTCATACTAATTACCTCATTGATTCGTTTTTTTATTGTCTCTAATCATTCGAATAACTGGTATCCATTAGTAACTCGGTAACTCGCTATTTGTCTTGTGTTTTTGCCGAAAATAAAAATAGTAGTGCATACTTTGTTAGATATTTTATTGATGTACTTAGCCCTTGCCGCTTTGGCAGTTATGAATTTTGCCTATCATCAAATGACATTCTTAATTATTGGTTTATAAGTTGCTGAAATCTTGAAATAAGTTTTTAAATGTTGTCCGCGATCCACTGATATTAACGGATTTTCGTTTATACGGCCAGCACCGAACTTTTAAAATTCATATTTGCAACTGTTCTTTGATTTTTTAGCACTAATATTGCTATCTTTAACTTTCTTTTGGATTTTGCCATACCAAGAATGTATCCTCTAAAAGTTTGGCAATGAAATCAGACAATTTACCAAACAAGGCATATATCAAAATACATAAAATAACAGTACTCATGTCTGTAAATTGTTCGGCTTCATTAGCCATATAACCTATTCCAGAACTGGTAGCAACAGTTTCTGCAACAATTAAAGTGGTCCACATTACGCCTAATGCATATCTAACACCCATCAAAATCGTTGGCAAAGCACCAGGAAAAATAATCTTGAAAAATACCTGTGAATTTGACAATCCATAGGAACGTCCCATTTCAACCAGACTCTTGTCTATTGAAGTTACTCCGTGATAGGTATTTATATACATGGGAAACATGCATCCAACTGATACAAGGAAAATTTTGGACGGCTCTCCGATTCCTATAACTAAAATAATTAAAGGGATAAGTGCCAAATGAGGTATATTACGCAGCATCTGAATTGTATTGTCAAAAGCCAACCGGCATACTTTGAAAATGCCATTCAAAACTCCTAAAACAAAGCCAATTCCACCCCCGATAATAAAACCTGATAATGCCCGAAAAAGGCTAATACCAATATTTTTTTGTAATTCCCCAGTCTTGGAAAGCTTCCAAGCATCGAGCAAGATATCGCTTGGGGCAGGCAATAATTGTCCCGATACAATTCCTCCAGTTACAAGAAACTGCCATATTACTATTATTCCGACTGGTATTATCCAAGGAATAACTTTGTCCATCTTATTTTTTGAACGAGAAATTTCGATAATTTTTCACCTCTGTTATTTCAAATTTGCAACATGATTTTTAATCTGAACTTTTGTTTTTATCCATTTATACTCATAAAATTGATTTGAAATATCCTGTTCTTCTTTAATTGCTTCGCTGTTCAATGTACTAATTTTAAAAGTTCGACGATCAAGTGCCTTTTTAATAACAGATTTTGACATCTTTAATTCTTTGGCCATTTTTTTAGTCAAAGTAGGAGTATTCTTGTTTGCCCATTTCATGTCTTCTTCCATGTACTTAATTAAAAGCTTGCTAACTTTTGTATTTTTTTTAGCATAACTGGTTGGAGAAACAATATAACTTCTGTTAAACGCTTTGTTCTCTTTTCCATTAACAAGCAGTTTGGCATTTTCTGTCAACTCGGCTTTAGCAACATAAGGATCCCAAATTGCCCAAGCATCTACTTTTCCTTTTGCAAAAGCCACTGCCGCTGCCGCTGAATCCATATTTTCAAGCTTGACGTCACTGGTTTTCAAACCGGCCAATTTCAAGGTCTTTAATACCATGTATTGGCTGGAAGTTCCAACTGTATACGCGATTGTTTTACCCTTTAAATCAGCAACAGAATTAATTCCGGAACCTTTTTTTACAAGCACACCGCTTCCGGAAGCCTTCGTTCCTCCTTCAGCAATATAGGTCAGCTTTGTTCCCGATGCCAAAGCAGAAACGGGCGGAGTATCGCCAACACGGGCATAATCTATTTTGCCGGAAGCCAAAGCCTGCATTTCCGGGGACCCATTTTGAAATTCCTTAAAAGTAATTTTATATCCCTGCTTTTTCATTTTTTTTACAAGTTGGCCGCGAAGCCGGGAAACATCAACCTCATCAGCCGCCTGATAACCGATAGTAACGGTTTTTAATTTTCCGGAACTGCTGGTAAAAAGCTGAGATCCACCGTACCAGACGCCCCCGATGATTAACGCTAAAAATAATACAAGGATGAATATTTTTCGAGACCTTTGTTGTTGCATTTTCAGTTTTCCTCCGTGATACCTAAGTATCTTTTTTAGCCTATTAAAAAAGTTAAGACAAAAAAGTCCTAACCCTCCCCATTTTTTATTCTTCTAAACTTATAAATTTAAACCATAATCCCAATAAACATAATCTTTGAGTTATATTAAACGCAAAAATTGCACCCATGAAAAACAACTTTATAACTAATAATTTGAATTTCCTATTTCAAATTATTCACATAACTTTTAGTTATAACGCCGAAAAGCGGTGATCTAATAGACATATTCAATTAATTCAAAATACTCAATAAAATCACGCTTTTAATTTTAGATGTTTACAAGACCTCTGTAAAATAGTAATTAAGTATTGATGCCATAACTTTTTTGTTATAATAGCGCTAATGAAATCTGTAACTACCGAATTTTCTTTATTGAGTTATTTAAAAATAATTATTTCAACTGGAAGCATTACGGAAGCTGCAGCAGAGCTCTATTTGTCCCAGCCATATTTGAGTCGTTACATCAAAGATAATGAAAAAAAATTGGGATTTAAATTGCTTAACAGGCAAACAAGACCGATAACCCTGACGAATAGTGGCGTTAAATATTTACAGGGTTTAGAAAAAATTGAAAGTAGCTATTCCGCCTTATTAAACGAATCAATCAAATATTCGAAAAATAAAAAACAAATCAGTATTGGAATAAATGAAGTTTTAGCGAGTCGCTTGCTCCCGGAAATCTTGTTTGCTTATAAACGAAAATTTTCCAATAAAAATCAAAGAATTTTCATCGAAGAAAACTACTCAAATACGCTTGAAAATGATTTATTGGAAAAAGAAATCGATTTGCATATTCGCTTACTACCAATTTTTTCAAATAAAATCTCTTATCGAAGCTTATTTAAAGCTCCAATCTATTTAATCGTCAATAAAACATTCCCTTTATTCAAAAAAAATAATCAAAAAATTTTATCTATTCCAAGTGTTGACAATCAGGATTGGAGAAAAATGAAATTTATTTTCCTTTATCCTGGCTCAGGATTTTCGCGTCTCGTCGATTCTTTTTTGAACAATCATAAAATTATCATTCAAAATAGTTTCAAAATCCGCTCTTTGGAAACGGCTGCAAACCTTGCCTACGAAGGTTTGGGATGTACTTTTATTCCCTCTTTCTATTTAAAAACAAATTTCGATTCAAACAAATGCAATATTTTTAAATTATCAGAAGATATTTTTTCTGTCCAGATAGTAATTGCCTTCTTACACGATATCAATCTTAACGAAGAAACAAGAAATTTTATCAACGCAGTAGGGGAATATTACAATAATAAAAACAAATAGCCGTTTCATCAGTTCAATTTTAAAATTTTTAACGAAATATTGTATTTACTAAAAAAATAGATAAATTCTGTTTTTTATTAAAATCAAATTTAGGCTTCAACGATTTTTGCAAATGATCCCTGCCAGATATGAAGGTGATGTTGATTAACTTGTTTTGCTGTTAAAATTTCATTATCAAAAGTAGAAAATCCATCTTTTAAAATTGAGATTTGAAAACCTATATGAAAGGCAACCCTAATAGTAGTATCGACACAATATTCAGTTTGTGCCCCACATAATTCAATTGAAGAGATTTTATTTAATTTCAAAAAGGACTCTAGTCCGGTTTGGTAAAAAGAATCAGGTCGATATTTATTAAAATATCTATCAGTAACCTGATTATGTAAATCATCAAATAAAGACCATTCGCGACTAAATATAGGCATATTTTCATCAATGTGTTGCAGAAAAACCAATGGCTTTCTCTCATTTCGATAATGATCAATTCGCTGATTAACCTTTTTTATCACTTGATCTCTTTGATAAATATCTTTTAATCCATTCTGCATATCAATTACAATTAAAGCTTCAGACATACAAATCACTTCCTCTTACCGAATTATTTCATAATTAATCGCTAAATATAAAAAAATCAAAAAAATTATTTAGTCTTTAAAATGTATTCCATCCTGGATGGCAAATCGTCCTTTATCGTAAATACATGATCTTCATAACCAAGCCTATCGTTATCCAGCCACCAATTCTGCATTAGTTTCCTTGAAAAAGGTTTTTCTTTTAATTGATTTCTTCGATAGGTTTCCTCGAAAAAAATATCAAAATAAAAAGTTTCCATCTTTTTTTGATATTGCTTTTTAAATTGCCAAAGCATATTCGCGTAAACATCTTTTTTCAAAATTCCTTCAAGAATCACAAAATCAACATTTTGGTCGGCCCAATTAATCATCGTTTCAATTAAAGAAATCGATTTATTATTTGAACGATCCCTTTCATCCAACATCCTTTTACGAACTTCATCTTGAGAAATAAGCAAAGTGCTGTTTCCCAAAGATTTTTTTAATTCTTTAGTGGTCGATGTTTTTCCACAAGCCGAATTTCCCCTAAAAACAAAAATATTCTCAAGCATGTTGTAATTCTAATATTATTTATTGCCCGAATTAAGACTTTTTTGAAATTAAAAATAGAATTTTTCAATCACTGTTTTAGAGACTTCAGAAACCTGTCAAAAAGATAAACAGTTGTTTCACTATTAAGGCATATGGCAATTTTATAGGCATTACCAATTTTTTTATTATAGTTTTCGCTTAAACGCACCTTCTTTTCAAAAACGCCTCGCCAAAAAAGTAGCCAGGTTTTAAATTCAAAATTTGCCTGCCTGTTCTCCCATAACTCAGCCACATTCAAAAGGCATTTCGTGATTTTGTATTTCCCTTGTGTGATGCTGGCCTCTAGAGCGTTAATTATAATTCTTCCAATTAAATTGGATAAACGATGAGAGATTTTTCGGGAGTTGGTTTTTTGAACAATCTCAAAAATATAAGAAATTATTTTTTTAATATCCAGCATATTAATGGTCCATTCCAGAAGCGACAAATCATAATATTGCCATTCTTGGATGCTGAAAAAGTATTCAATTAATTTATTTTGTTCATCAAAATTCGCCAATTTAAAATCAAAATGGAATAATGTCGCCTTTACCATCATTAGTTGGTGAAAAATCGCAAGGTCATTTGGATTATCAGCGAAACGTTGACAATAAAATGCCATTAAGTTATTAAGCTGTTTGCGATTATTTTCAATATACACCCTCAACAAAATACCTTCTAATTTTTCCAGGTTCGATTCTTTTTGGCCAAAGACAGAATTAAAATATTCATCAAAGGTCATATTGAGTGCCCTGCAAAGAAGAAAAAGCGTATGATCGTTTGGTTCCGTTTGATTATTTTCTATTCGTGAAACCATCGATTGAGAACCGATTAAGGCTCCCAGCTGTTTTTGGGATATCCCTCTTAGTTTTCTAATTTTTTTTATAACTGATCTATGAGTATTATTCATTTTTTTACCGACTTATAAATATTCAATTCTGCATATTTTAGATTTTTAAAATTTTCCAACTGTATATTAGAGCAGTTGGGTTGCATTGTTGAATGAACTATCAGCAAAATGTCAAACGTTAACCACAATTAACGAAACCCAAAGAATATATTTATTACTTTTTTTAAAAGCATAATTCAATTTGTCTTCTTGTTGTTTATAATTTCTTTTTCTAAAGAGAAACAAGTGAAGAATTCTGTTATGTTTTTTTGTAACGCTTTTGTTTTATTTTAAGAAAGATTAGGGATGCCATAAATGAGAGATGGGGATAAAATCGTTCGGAAAAAGCTGTATAAATCAGGCAAAAGATTTGTTATTGCCGGTATTTTTTCAATAGTCGGAATCGGGCTAGCAGCCGTTCCGGCCAGCGCTGACGACATTGTCGATAATGCAGCCACTGTAAACACAGTACAAGCACAACCAGAAAAACAGGAGGATTCAAAAGTTGATACCACTGGTCAAACAACAACCAATAGTAATCAAAAGAATATTGACACAACAGTAGTGTCAATGCAAACGGTATCATCAACAGATCAAGTAACTACTAACAACAATCAGACAGTAGACAACAGTAATCAACAAATTACTAACAGTACAACGACTGCAACCGGACAAACGCAACAGGTAGAACAGGCAAGCTCAGATACCAACACTGCTGGCCAAACAACAGCCAATGATAATCAAGATAATGCCGACACAAAAACAACCACTGCCGGACAAATACAGTCAACAGAACAAGCGAATGCAAAAACCAATAATACAGATTCAGTAACAGACACCAACAAGCAGCAGACTTATGATTCAAAAAACATAAAAACTATTGACGGAAAAACTTACTATTTTGATGATAGCGGACAAATAAAGAAAAATTTTGCAACTATCGTAGACGACCAAGTATTATATTTCGATAAAAATACAGGTGTATTGCTTCCTACAAATAACTACCAATTTAAAGATGGATTGGACAGTGAAAACAGCGATTATACAAGCCACAATGCAGTTAACAGTACACAGGCCGATGATTATACGGCTATTGATGGTTACCTGACTGCAGATAGTTGGTATCGACCAAAGGCCATTCTGGCTAACGGCCAAACCTGGACAGTAGCCTCAACAGACGATTTACGCCCTCTTTTAATGAGCTGGTGGCCGGACAAAACGACTCAAGTGAACTATTTAAACTATATGAAAAACTTAGGTTTAAGCGATAGCCCAACTAATTTTACTAATGATGAAAATCAAGACCTGCTAACCAAAGCTGCTGAAAATGTTCAAGTTAAAATTGAACAAAAAATAACTCAAGAAGGTCAAACACAGTGGCTAAAAGAGGCCATCACGAATTTTGTTAAAAGCCAATCGAATTGGAATATTAGTAGCGAATCAGAAACAACCGGGGATGACAAAGACCATTTGCAAGGTGGCGCTTTACTATATGTGAATAGCGACAAAACGCCAGATGCAAATTCGGATTATCGTTTGTTGAACCGAACACCAACGAATCAGACGGGTACTCCCCTATATAATATCGACACAACCCAGGGCGGATACGATTTTCTTTTAGCAAATGATGTTGATAATTCTAATCCGGTTGTCCAAGCCGAACAATTGAATTGGTTGTACTACTTATTAAATTTTGGTTCAATTACAAGCAGCGATAGCAATGCTAATTTTGACAGCATTCGCGTCGATGCCGTCGACAACGTTGATGCGGATCTATTACAAATTGCCGCCGATTATTTTAAAGTGGCTTACGGAGTTGACAAAAACGATACTGTAGCCAACCAACACGTTTCAATTCTTGAAGACTGGAGTGATAACGATTCGGAGTACGTTAAAGACAATGGTGACAATCAACTTTCCATGGACAATAAACTAAGATTATCTTTAAAGTATTCATTGACGATGCCCAATATTGATAAAGATGGCAATAAAAGGAGTGGCTTAGAGCCATTGTTAACCAACAGTTTGGTTAATCGAACACAAGATTCATCAGAAACGGGCGCACAACCAAATTACTCTTTCGTCAGAGCACATGACAGTGAAGTACAGACTGTTATCGCTGAAATCATTAAAGAAAAAATTGATCCGGATTCCGATGGTTTAACACCCACAATGGATCAATTGGCGGAAGCTTTTAAGATATATGATGCCGACCAGCTGAAAACACAAAAAGAATTTACACAATATAATATTCCAAGCACTTATGCGATGATCTTAACAAATAAAGACACGGTTCCTCGAGTTTATTATGGCGACTTATATACGGACGACGGACAATATATGGCAAACAAATCACCATATTACGATTCGATTGATAATCTGTTGAAATCGCGTATTAAATACGTCGCAGGTGGACAAAGCATGTCGATACAATATGTACAAGGTGACGGCAGTATGGCCAAAGACAGTTATCGTGGTATTTTAACATCTGTTCGTTATGGCAAAGGCGCCATGAGTGAGAATGACCAAGGAACCCAAGAAACGCGCACAGAAGGACTGGCAGTCATCGAAAGCAACAATCCTGATTTAAAATTAAGCACTAATGATCAGGTGGTAATCAACATGGGGGCTGCTCATAAAAATCAAGCATATCGACCGATGCTATTAACAACAGCCAATGGTCTCGCTAGTTATCAGTCTGACGAGTCGGTAGCACAGAATGATATTAGATACACAAATGCAGATGGCCAACTAATTTTTACGGCTTCGGATATTATCGGGACTGCTAATCCCCAAGTCTCGGGCTATTTAGCCGTCTGGGTTCCGGTCGGTGCCAAAGAAACACAAGACGCCCGCAGTCAAAGTGACGATCAGGAAACAAACGACGGCCAAACACTTCATTCCAATGCAGTACTTGATTCTCAGGTGATTTACGAAAGTTTTTCCAATTTTCAATCATTACCAACAGAAATGAGTGAATACGCCAACGTTAAAATTGCCAAAAATACCGATTTATTCAATAGCTGGGGAATCACGAATTTTGAATTTCCACCACAATATCGATCAAGCACAGATAATAGTTTCCTGGATTCTATTGTTCAAAACGGCTATGCTTTTACAGATCGTTATGATCTCGGTTTTAACACTCCGACCAAATACGGAACCGTAGACCAGTTGCGGACGTCACTTATAGCCCTGCATAAAGCAGGTATCAAAGCGATGGCGGATTGGGTTCCGGATCAAATTTATAATTTGACCGGTATGCAGATCGTGACTGCAAAGCGCGTTAACGATTCCGGCATTTACGACCAGGATTCAGTGATCAATGATTCACTATATGCAGCGCAAACCAAGGGCGGTGGCAGCTATCAAGCCTTGTATGGCGGCGCCTTCCTAGATAAAATCAAAGAACTGTATCCGGATTTGTTTCAAATCAATCAAATTTCAACCGGAGTTCCTATGGACCCCAACGAAAAAATAAAAGAATGGTCGGCCAAATACTTCAATGGCAGCAATATTCAAGGGCGTGGCGCTTATTATGTTTTAAAAGATTGGGCCAGTAATAACTACTTTAAGGTTGGTTCGGATAACAGTGCAGATGTCTTTCTACCAAAACAATTGTTAAACGAACCATCAAACACAGGGTTTATTTCCGACAGCCAAGGAATAAATTATTACTCGACTAGCGGTTATGAGGCAAAGAACACTTTTATTGAAGACGAAAATGAAAATTGGTACTACTTTGGCGAAGATGGATATATGAAATATGGTCTTCAAACAGTCAATAACAATCGTTATTATTTTTTGCCCAACGGAATTGAACTGCAGGATGCTTATTTAGAAGACGGCGAGGGTAATATTTATTATTTCAATCAACTGGGCAAAGAAGTAGAAAATGATTATTTTATGGATAAAGAAAAACAATGGCGTTACTTTGACAAAAACGGTGTGATGGCAAATAAGGGCCTGGCCACCATTGTAATCAATGGCATCGAGCATACCCAATACTTCGGTCAGGATGGTATTCAAGCCAAAGGCAAAGCCGTCAAAGACAACAATGGCAAACTACGGTATTTTGCCAGCGATTCCGGCGATATGGTAGTCAATCGTTTTGAAAAAATAGCAGATAATACCTGGGCCTATTTTGCGGCTGATGGTGTTGCAGTCACAGGTCTTCAAAAGATTTCCGGTCAAACTCTGTATTTCGATGAAGATGGTCAGCAGATTAAGGGAAAAGAAGCCAAAGATTCAGACGGCAAAATGCGTTATTTTGATGCAGATTCTGGAGAAATGATCACTAATCGTTACGAAAAATTATCAGATGATTCTTGGGCCTATTTTGCAGCTGATGGTGTTACGTTAACCGGCGACCAACTAGTAGATGGCATACAAGTCCATTTTGATAACGACGGCCGGCAGATCAAAGGCAAAGAAGTTATCGATGCTGATGGAAAAATTCGTTATTATGATGAAAATTCCGGTCAACTGGCCAAAAAACGTTTTGCTGATCTGGGCAATAACACTTGGGTATATTTTAATGCCAATGGAATTGCCGTTACGGGTTCGCAAATAATTAATGGTCAGCATCTTTATTTCCAAAACAATAGTAACCAAATTAAAGGGCACGAATATACCGATGCCAACGGCAAAATGCGTTATTTTGATGCAGATTCTGGAGAAATGATAGTCAATCGTTTTGAAAGATTGTCGGATAACTCCTGGGCTTATTTTGGCGCTAACGGAATTGCAGTTACAGGATCACAATTAATTAACGGCCAACACTTGTATTTTGAGGTTGACGGTCGCCAGATCAAAGGCAAAAGCATCAGCGATGAAAATGGTTTGGTCCATTACTATGATGCAGAATCAGGTGAACTGCAGCTGGACTAGTCCGCTTTTAAAACCTGATTTAAATAAATTATTTTTAGCAAATAACCGAAATATGAATAATGCCCTTTTCTAATATCTACAAAACTATCAAAAAATTTATAGTTAAAATTTTTTGTGTATATTTCTTTAAATCATTCGTTCGGTCATATATCATATATGACCTTTTTTTAGCTGCCTTACCACATAAAATAAATACCAGAAGGAAAATTTTGTTAGCTTAATCTGTTAAAAATAAGCATACTTCGGTCCTTATCGTTTTTATTTGAATTGAGCATTGTATAAACGTGCGTAGCTACCATTTTGTTTCAACAATTGTTCGTGTTTGCCCTTTTCAACAATTCGTCCTTGGCTCATCATAATAATTTGATCAGCATTATAAATTGTTGAAAGTCGGTGAGCAATTACCAGTGAAGTTCGATTTTTCATTAGTGCTTTTAAGGCATGCTGAATATTTTTCTCAGATTCATTATCCAGGCTGGCCGTTGCTTCATCGAGAATAACAATCGGAGCGTCTTTAAGCAAAGCCCGCGCAATTGAAATTCTTTGTTTCTGCCCCCCGGACAATTTAACCCCTCGCTCACCAACCAAAGTATTCATGCCCTTCGTTTGTTGGTGGATAAAATCGGCGATATCAGCCATTTCAGCTACCTGCCAAATATCTTCTTCTGAAGCTCCCTGTTTACCATAAATAATATTGTCTTTGATTGTCCCATCAACGATATAGGTATCTTGTGAAACAATAGCAATGTTTTCTCGCAGAGATCTAAGTTTTATTTTCTTAATATCAAGACCATCAAATTTGATCGAACCATTATCCAGGTCATAAAGACGATCTATTAATTTGGTAATTGTCGTTTTTCCTGAGCCGGAACGCCCAACCAAAGCCGTGGTTTTGCCGAAGGGAATCGAAAAAGTAATATCATGAATAGTTTCCTCTTTCTCATACGCGAAACTAACGTTTTCAAGATTAATTCCCTTGGAAATTTTTGGAAAATTTATCGCACCTTTGTCCTCAACGATCGAAGATTTGACCTGATTAATATCCATAATCCTTCCGTAAGATACCAAAGATTCCTGCAACTGATTCAGCAAAGAAGTCAAGGAACGGATCGGATTTTGTAAAAGTGAAACATAGCTCAAGTAAGCGACTAATTGTCCTACGGTTAATTGATCGTGAATGACAAAATAAGCTCCCAGAGTAAGAATTATCGCCGTTCCGATATAATTAACCAAATCGACTAATGGCGAAAAAATAGCCATATTGTGTGTTGCCTGAATCAAATCACGCTTATTTAGATTACTGTTTTCTTCAAAACGTTCTTCTTCCAAATTTTCGCTGGCATAACTTTTGATCAATTCAATCTGTGTTAAAGTATTTTGCATTTGATTCGACATATCGGATTGAGAACGACGGGCCGCACGAAAAGCAGTATGGATACGGCCACGAAAAACACGGTAAATTATAAACATAAATGGAAAAGTCAGACTGACAGCCAAAGCCATTTGCCAATTAACATAAAAAATAAAGGCCCAAACGCCGATAAAAGTAAAAAAATTCCCAATTATCGAAAGCATGTTGCTTGAAATTAAATTCTGCAAATTACTGACATCCCCAGTCAGCCTGGTCATCAAATCACCAGTTTTACTCGATTCGAAAAAGTGAGTATCCAATTGAATTATTTGATGGTAAAGCTTATTGCGCAATCCTGTAATCGCCGATTGGCTCAGCACTCCCATGTAATAAACCGAAAAATAGTTCAGCAAGCCTAAAAAAACGGCCGTCAGTAATAAAACCGCAGTTGAACCGATCAGCCAGCTGAAATCTTTTTTTGGGATTACTGAATCGATGATAAATTGTTCGATTTGCGGAATTACAAATTGCAGCATTGTAATAATCGTCAGAGCTACTACGTTTAAAATCAGTATCCAACGATTATGCAAAACCTCACCAAAAACAAAACGCAGCATTTGCCAAGTAGTGTATTTATTGCCAGCAGTATCTGCTTCTTTTTGCATATTTATACCAAATTCCCTTCAACAAAATTAATTAACAAAAACTAACCGTAATAAGATAAAAAATTATTCTATTTGTCGGTCTATCTCCTGATCAATGATCTGAAGCATTTTGACAAAGTCTTTTTTTTGTTGTGTGGTGAAACTCGAGAAAATTCTCGAACCAACTTCGATGTTCTGTCGGTTTATTTGCTGACGAAGTTTTTCACCCCTTTCAGTAATTTCTAAAAAGAAACTTCGATGATCCTGAGAAACAGGACGTTTTTTAATCAGACCCTCTTCAAGAAGATTATTAATCTTCATTGTTGCTGATGGAGCTGTAATTCTCAGGTGAGCTGCAAAATCTTTGGCAGTGCATCGACCGTTTTTGTGGCTGATAGCGTTTAAAGTTCTTCCCAATTCCTGTGGAATTCCCTCAGACTTGGATCTGATATGTGCTAAGAAATGAAGTTTCCGAGCCGTATTATGCAGAATAATATAAGATTGTAGGGATAAATCGTCAGTCAAAATTGCTCCTATTACTTAGTTAGTTTAACTAATTATATAACCAAAAACCAATAATTGCGAATTAACTTTTTAAAGTAAAAAAATATTCTTGCTTCTTAATGGCCGAAAATAAATTTAAAAAAATTGTAGAATCATTAAAAGCCTTTTTCCTATTTCTAAGTCAAAGAATTCATTTTATCTTCATCCCGTTTAACAGCCAGAAAAGCCAAAAAACATTTCATACAAATCACCAGTATGGAAAATATTATTTCTGGAAATAATTTAACACCGCAATCCTGTAATCGCCGATTGGCTCAGCACTCCCAAATGGCAAAGCTTTTATTTTTATCATAAAAATGTCTTTTAAGAAAGCAAACCATAACTAATGACTAGCAATTTTATCTTGTTGGACCATATCTGTCACAGCTCACAAGATCTTTTATTTTTTTAAATCTGTTTTTTCTTTGCCCTTAGTAGTCAAGAATTAAATCCACTATTTTTATCCAAATAAAAATAAATGTCTGATTTTCCCGATTGAGCCGTGTGATTATAGTCGAAATCGTTAAAACCCCCTATTTGAAAACCGATTTTCAGGTAAAACTGGCAAGCAGCCAGATTATTATCTTGGCATACCGTGTAAATTCCTTTGTAACCTAATTGGACTGCTCTTCGGAGTCCTTCTTTAATTAACTGATTACCTATACCCAGTTTACGATGATCCCTATTAATTTTTAAATCTTTCAGATAAAGATATTTGTTCCAATGTTTTTGATAAATAGCAAGGCCAACACAATTCGAATCATCATAAGCACCCAAAGCAAATCCATTCTGGTTTATTTCCTGCAAATGATATGTTTCATTTGGAAAAACCATCGTTGTTTTGTGACTAAATATTTCCACTTTGTACGACCAATTATTATTGAGACGATTAATTTTCATTCGACCAAAAAGTTCAAAAGGCTCGTTTTTCAGCCCTAAGTCACTGCAGTTATCCAAATTGATTAATTGATAATTAATTTTTGCCATTAATATCCTTTGCAGTCTATTTTACGTTAAGATTTCCTCTTGTTTTCTATTACTAGAAAAAAATGATAACCAAAAAACAGAGAAAAAATCTTGCCTACCAAACTGCCAAGCAGCAGCCAGCTGGTAATTGATAAATGAACTCAAAAAGAAAAAAATAAGCGACTAAAAAATCATCAGGCAGATCCAATCAAGATGTCAACGATGCTTTTCTTCTGTTCTATATTAGGATTAGGTTATTAGAAATTATTTCGGGGGTAATTTATGATAAAGGGTGAAGATCTAAGAAGAATAATTAATTTCTCAGATGCTATAGTGGCTGTGGCAATTACTTTATTAGTTATCCCACTAACTGATATATTTCAAAAAGTTCCGCAAAAAAATCTAATAAATATTTTAAGTTCAGCTTCTTTTTATTTGAAATTATCTAGCTTTTTAATTTCATTTTTTGTAATTTATTCTTTTTGGGAAAATCATCATAAAACTTTTTCTGCCGTCACTCAGATAAATAAAACCGTTGCAAGACTTAACAAATTTTGGTTATTGAGTATAGTGCTAATACCGGCTACAACTATGATTAATATGTCCGAACAGAATAATATTGGAATATACATATACGGTGTAGTTCTGATTATTAATTTATTATTGCTCCAGAAAATAAAAACTATATTACGACCGGGATATAAAATTTACAGCAGCAGCATTTTAATGATGTTACTTTTATGTATGATTATTATCACAATATTTCCAAAGTTTGGTCAAACCGTCTATTATTTGTTGTTACTTGGTAGACCACTAAAATATTTTTTTCCGAAGATATTTACCGATTATTAGATAATTAAAAAATAAATTTAGGATAAATACAAAAATTGGAATAACTCTTGGGTTATTTTGGGTCGAATGGCAATGCGGATATAAGTTTGCAAATAATTAAAGATCAACTAACAAGTCTTGGTTTTGTCGCAGTTTTAACAATTTCCGTAGACTTTTGTGCTTTAGCTTGTCCAGACCAGAATTGACGAAAAATCAACTTTTTAAAAGTCCACAACTGTTTTTCCTTGCGCCGACTTTTTTCCTGTGATAGGATACAAATAACAAATTCAGAATGTTGAAAAAGCTTATATATGGTCGTAATAAGGATGACCGTTTCTACCCGGAGCCACAAACTCAGGACTATAAGCAATTAAGTACTTGTGCTGATTTTTCATAGTCTGCGGGAAGCTTTTTCTTCTATTTAAATTGGATAGGAGATTAGTTATTAAAATTTTAGAAGAGAAAATTAAATCCGAAGGCATCGTGCTCGGATCAGATATTCTAAAGGTCGATAGTTTTTTGAATCATCAAATCGATCCTTTTTTAATGTTGCAGATCGGAAAAGCTTTTGCTGAAAAGTTCAGTCACGAAAACATAAGTAAGGTACTCACAATCGAATCCTCAGGAATTGCTCCGGCTCTCATGACTAGCCTGCAATTACAAGTGCCAATGATTTTTGCGCGCAAACATCAAAGCCGTACTTTAAGTGGGGATTTCTTTTCCACCAGCGTTTATTCCTATACGAAACAGACAGAAAACCAGATTGCCATCTCAAAAAAATTTATCAGTCCCAATGATCGTGTCCTAATCATTGATGATTTTTTGGCTAACGGTCAAGCGGTTCAAGGATTGCTGAATATCACAAGCCAAGCAGGTGCCAGCACTGTCGGCGTCGGTATTGTAATTGAAAAACGTTTTCAAGCCGGTCATCAACTAATCTTGTCAAAAAAACTGCCGCTTGTTTCACTAGCAAGCATTGATCGTTTTGAAGATGGACAGGTCATTTTTAGTAAGCAAGGAGAAACGTCGCATGTTAATTAATGATCATCAGGGCCAAAGCAAACTTGTCAATAATTACCATTCAGCGCTTTTAGGTATTCAACATCTACTAGCAATGTATTCCGGAGCCGTTCTCGTCCCACTGTTAATCGGCGGTGCGCTTAAATTCAGCGGCGCTCAGATGACCTATCTCATTTCAATTGATATCTTCATGTGCGGATTGGCCACTTTTCTACAATTATTTACTAACCGCGTCTTTGGAATTGGATTGCCGGTTATCTTGGGCTGTGCCATTCAAGCCGTTGCTCCACTGGAAATGATTGGTCAAAATTTTTCAATTGGTACCATGTATGGTGCAATTATCGCCTCAGCTGTCTTTGTCTTTTTGATTGCCGGCGTCTTTGCTAAAATTCGCAAACTTTTTCCACCCTTGGTGACTGGAACTGTTATTACAGTAATTGGTTTAACTCTGATCCCAATCGGATTTGTAAACCTTGGTGGCGGTAGTGCTGCAGCTAAATCCTTCGGCTCCGGCAATAATTTGATCGTTGGTCTGTTCACGATTTTAGTCGTTTTGATTTGCAGCGTTTATGGTCGTGGTTTCATCAGCCGAATTGCCGTCCTAATCGGTCTTCTACTGGGAACGATTTTAGCTTCCTTGATGGGAATGGTTTCCTTTCAAGCGGTCGCTGACGCCAGCTGGTTCCACTTCCCACAACCTTTTTACTTCGGTACACCGCACTTTGAGATCTCTTCCATCCTGACAATGATTGCCATTTCATTAGTTTCCTTAGTAGAATCAACCGGTGTTTTTTTCGCCCTTGGTGATATCACCAAAAAACCAATTAGTGAAAAAGACCTCAAGAAAGGTTATCGTGCCGAAGCTTTAGCTGGCATATTAGGTGGTATTTTCAATACTTTCCCATACACAACTTTTTCACAAAATGTCAGTCTGGTTCAGTTATCCGGTATTAAGAGTCGTCAACCGATTTATTATGCAGCCGGTTTCTTAATGCTGCTCGGCCTACTGCCTAAAATCGGTGCATTGGCAACAATCATCCCCACTCCCGTGATCGGTGGTGCGACCGTGATCATGTTCGGCATGATTGCCATTCAAGGAATCCGCATGCTGGAAAAAGTAGATTTTTCAAACAACAAAAATATCCTTGTTGCCGCCATTTCAATCGGCTCCGGTTTGGGTGTTAGCGTCGAACCGAATATTTTCCAAAGTCTGCCGGAAACAGTTAGATTAATCTTCAGTAACGGTGTTGTCGTCGCCAGCTTATGCGTCGTCCTGTTAAATCTGATTATCCAGCCAGACAAAGCTGCTGCTAAAATAAAAAATCCTACCGAAAGTGTTAAACAGTAGGAAAATTGAAATTTATTTATTATCTCTAATCACCATTCATGATTGTATTTTGTACGATCACATAATTAACAGTTCTCAAAGCCTGTAGATTATTTCCACCGGCATAAGAAATCGAGGACTGGAGATCTTGAGCCATTTCGTTTAAGGTGTTTGCAATGTCGCCTCGGTAAGGAACCAAAAGGTCCTTCCCTTCGACATTCTTGTAAACGCCTTTTTGTTTGGCTGAAGCCGACCCATAATATTGCTTATAATGACGATGATCAATCACTAGATCGCCGCCAGGAGACTGTTTATGCCCGGCAAAAAGCGAGCCGATCATGACCATGCTTGCGCCAAAACGGACAGATTTGG
Source organism: Oenococcus sp. UCMA 16435 (assembly GCA_004010835.2). GTDB lineage: Bacteria > Bacillota > Bacilli > Lactobacillales > Lactobacillaceae > Oenococcus. The sequence continues at coordinate 1,679,540 of CP030868.2, read as the reverse complement.
CAATGTCTCCATTATGACGAATACCACCGTCTGCAATAATCGGTTTACGGGCCGCCTTAGCACATAGGCGGACTGCTGCTAACTGCCAACCGGCTGTGCCAAAACCTGTTTTTAATTTCGTAATGCAGGCTCTTCCAGGTCCAATCCCGACTTTCGTGGCGTCAGCACCAGCATCCTCTAATTCACGGACGGCATCCGGTGTTGCAATATTTCCAGCAATGACAAAAGCGTCCGGCAAATGTCGTTTAATATAGTGGATCATATCGATCACAGTATTAGCATAACCATGGGCGATATCAATCGTAATATAGTCCGGTGTCAGACCGGCATCAGTCAGTTCGTCGATCAGGCGGTATTCCTCTTCCTTAACGCCAACACTGATCGAACTGATCAAGCCCTTTTGCTTCATATCAGTCACAAAATTGAATCTTTTACCCGGTTCAAAGCGGTGCATAATGTAAAAATAGTCGTTTTCCGCGAGCCAAATTGCCAGGTCATCGTCGATAACGGATGCCATATTAGCTGGTACAACGGGTAACTTAAAACGGTGTCCACCAAACTCAACACTCGTGTCAGCTTCTGAACGCGAGCTGATCAAACATTTGTTGGGAATAAGTTGAACATTCTCATAGTCAAATACTTCCATGAAATAACATGCCTCTTTCAATCTTTAGCAATGGCAATTTTCTCACCAACGAAATTACGATATCGGTCTTTTTCACGAATGTCAAACTTTTTTAATGCTATAGTCCAAATTCGCAATTAATCAGCGACCAATATAAAAATGGCTCGTTTAAAAAGTAAGCCTTTTTTGTTAGTTTTTTAATACACCCGTTGATTCAAAAAAAGATACTTGTCGCTAAAGAGACAAGAATCAATAACATCATTATCGCTCTTAACCGATTGAAATAAATATCATTGCCATCCTTTTTATTCAAGCGATCAGCTGAGAGGAATAATATTAAAACGACCAGGGCAAGCCAAATTCCCGGGATAATTGTATTCTTTGAAAACTGTTGGCAAACAACCGTAACTATGTTCTTGCGATTTGGTAAAGTTACCGTTGCCAGAATCAGCAGGTTGACAATGTACATGCAGATTATTTTAAAGATCTTCATATTTCAACCTCTGCAACCGGATAATTTGTTAACGGTATATGTGATGTATATACAACCGTACTACCCTCATCGACATTTTCTTTTAACATCTCAAAGATATCTTTCTGTACACTCTTATCAATATTATTAAGTACTTCCATCAATCAATCTTCTCATGAAAAAAAATACTATTCAATCCCTTTTGGTTGACAGTTGTCAACCGTTTATCATTGACTCATAATGAAATTAATTGTAGAATATCGGCTCATTTTCAAATAACTTTTTTAGGGGGCGTCTTAAATGCAATGTAACGAAATTGACGAACGTATTTTTACGGCTTTTGTCCTTGTCATCAAAGAATCAAGCTCATATTCCAAAATAACATTAACCAGTGTGGCAAACAAACTGGGGATGTAACGCCAAGCGTTATATAAAACTCACTATCAGAGCATCGATGAACTAGTTATTGCCCTGCATTATTTCATCGATCAGAATCCACAAATGAAATTAAAAAAATTTTTATCTCAACAAGCTGCATATCAACACACCGATTTAATTCATTTTTTTGCTGAAGAAATCCTGCCCGATCTTTACAGTAAACGACAATATTTGCAGATTTTGTACAAGGGCATAGCCTGCCCGCCTTGGACTAGATTTATTATGAAAAGTTATATTGATATTTTAGAACCTTACTTTAAAGGCTCTGAGACCAAGACTGGTTTAAGCGTCGAATTCATGATGCAACTGGCCGTTACCCAAACACTAACCATTATTGCCAATTGGATGAACCAACCCAAGCCCGAAAATCCTGCTACCTTTTCAAAGAAATTCATCTTCTTAATGACACACTCTATTAATGACTTAATCAGTATTAACCCCGATTAACCATTTAAAGCTTCTGAAAGGTCCTCAAGATACATAAACCAAAGATTGAGTTTACTTTATACCACATACTGCCACATAACTATTGTTTGCTGTAATCAGTAATTCCCAAACGATTGCCGGATAAATCTTCGAATTCTACAGCAAGCCCAGTATGAATCTCGTATGGCTCCGACATAAAATTTACATGTCCACTTTCCTTTAAATGAGAATAGGTATCTTTCACATTCTTGACTACAAACCAAATCGTTGATTTCGCGTCAGGAAACATGTGCCGATCTTTTAGAATAATGGCTGGTTCATTTTCACCAATTTGAAATCCTATCATCCCTTTGTCGCGGAAATCAAATTTAACAGGCAAACCCAGGACATTTTTATAAAAATCGACAGATTCCGCCATATTATCAACACCTAGAAAAAAGTTATCGTAATCCACTAGTAATAGCTCCTTTGATTGATTATCGTACATACAGTTTCCATTCAGATAAAAGCTTCGATAATAAAAGAAGAATTAAATAAACAGAATTATTCCTTAAATCCTATCATAATTGAGCTCAGCGAAAAATTCGATTAAGTCAAAATAGGGAAAACATTAACGAAACCGGTCCATAACATTGGATGCCGATCTATTTTTATAAAAACTAAATATCACCTCGACAAGCGATATCAAGATGTGTAAAAACACCTAATGGAGTAGTTCTTGACCTGCCAACGTCATTATGGATGGAGAGAGATTCGAACTCTCGCGCCGCATACACGACCTATCGGTTTTCTAGACCGACCCCTTCAGCCACTTGGGTATCCATCCGAACGTAAATATTTTACACTTTTAAGCCCCTAAAAATCCAGAAAAGTGCAAAATTGCTTCGGATTAGTTAAATTTTTTCAATCATTGTTGAAACACCCATGCCACCGCCGACACACAAACTGGCAATTCCGCGTTTTTTTTCTTCATGAATCAGATCGTACAATAAGGTGACTAAAATCCTTGCGCCAGAAGCACCCACCGGGTGTCCCAAAGCAATTGATCCCCCATTAGGATTAACCTTGTTTAAATTCAGATGAAGTTCCGACGTATCGACCAGCATCTGTGAAGCATAAGCTTCGTTTAACTCGTATAAGTCAATATCCTGATCACTTAGATTGTTTTTTTTATACAGATCATTAATTGCAAAAACCGGTCCGATTCCCATAATCTCCGGATTAACGCCAACGGCATTCCCAAATTTCCATTCGGCTAGAGGATTCAAATTAAGTTCTTCCACTTTTCTTTCGCTGGCTAAAATAACTCCAGCAGCTCCATCATTAATTCCCGAAGCATTTCCAGCTGTGACTTTGCCCCCTTCTTTGAAAACAGCCTTTAACTTCGACAATTGTTCTAAAGAAGTGTCGGCTCTTGGTGCTTGATCTTGCTTAACTTGATCGACAGCAACGATTTCATCATTGAAAAGACCCTTTTTCTCGGCTCTAACTGCCCGAGAATGCGATTCAAGCGCATATCTATCCATCGATTGACGACTAATAGAGTATCTTTCTGCAATGTTCTCGGCTGTAATACCCATATGGAAGTTTCCGATCGGGTCAATCAAAGCATCCCGTAACAATGTATCATCAATCTTTTCGTTTCCTAATTTATGTCCAAATCGATGATTTTTAAGCAAAAATGGAGCATTGGACATCGATTCCATTCCTCCGGCTACAATTATGTCATCAAAACCGCCAGCGATTAATTTAGCCGCCAAATTAATCGAATGCAGTCCCGACCCACAAACATCATTAATTGTCGTGCTGGGAATTGAAAAGGGAATACCGGCTAGACGAGCTGCTTGACGAGCAGGATTCTGCCCGACGCCTGCTTGAATAACATTACCCATATAAATTTCATCTATTTCCTCGGCAGATATTTCTGAACGCTTAAGCAGTGATTTAATAACCGTTGCTCCGAGTTCAACAGCCGTTTTATTTTTTAAAACGCCGCCAAATTTTCCGATCGGTGTTCGAACCGCACTTAAAATAAATACTTTTTGCATATGCAAATATTTTACGCCATATGCAGGAATAATTGAGATTATAGGAATTTACCAATTGAATTAGAATTAAGTAATGAATAAAAATGAGCAGGTAAATATCTCGATTCCAAAAAGAGCCTTTGACAAACTATATTTGAATAATGGCGGTAAAAATAAGCTCCTGGCAAGAATCGATCATAATCGAATTATTCTTCAAGCCAAAGAAACAAAAACAGAGGCACAAACACAATCACTTCGCTGGTTTATGGTTCCCGGCCTATTAGCCGGATTCGTCGCACTGGTCAATTTTTTTATTCAAAAAACAGACTACGTTAAATTATCAGGTGCCAACTCAATCAGTCAAATTACAATTTATTTAGCTGCTCTATTCGGATTTATTACTTTTTTAATCGCATTATTGTTACTAGGCAGAAAACAGTTGGTCATTACAAGTCGATTAGCAAAATTTCGCTCAATCACAACTCTGTCGATTGCGTTTACGTTGCTTGATTTTTCTTTAACTTCCTATTTCTTTTATTTCGTTGATTTGGCCTTTCACGGCGTTATTTTGGATCGGTACACAAGTTCTGCTTTGATTGCCGGCTTTGTCGGGATCGCAAGTTATTTAATGATGAACGCAGCTCAGTCAATTGATTTTTCAACAATCACAACAATTCTGATTTTCACACTTGTTGGCGGAATTTTTTTCTCAATGATCAATAACAAGCATGAAGATTGGTGGCAAATTAATTTCTCTTATTTGGGGTCGAATTTATCAAATAACTGGTGGCAGTTCAATCTGACTTTAATCTTTTCCGCCATGATTATGTTGACTTTAATTGATTATATTTTTTCTTTAATTTTTCAAATCCCTCAGTTCTTTAACACACAAATGAAGGTCTTGCGTTTGCTCTTAGCGGCAACTTCAATCGTTTTTGGTTTAGTGGGTGCTTTCCAAAATAATCGATCGATTATTTGGTTACACGAACTGCATTGGTGGTCCGCCAACGCCCTTGTCATATTAGTATTAATTTTAATTATCGGTTTGAAATGGCTACTGCCGAATGCCACCCGTGAATTTCTTCTAACGGCTTATGGTTTTGCGGGATTGTTGGCACTTTCGGAAATTCTCTTTCAAACCGTGCATTATCTATCACTAACTGCCTTTGAGATTATTTCATTCAGCCTTTCTTTTGGTTTGCTGATTTTATTAATGCAGAATTTAAATACTTTGTATATTGAAAATGCCGAAATTTTTACTGTTGAGATCAAATAAAAAAAGTTCGCTTTAAGCGAACTTTTTTAAATGATTAAATATTTATCTCACATGTGAGTAAAATCAAAGACTTTGCGACCAGTGATCGTGCCCTCTTTCATTTCTTCAATCACATCATTAATATCATTCAAATCAACCTTTTCAACAATTGGGGTAACCTTACCTTCGGCGCCAAATTGGAAAGCTTCTTTCAAATCAGCTCTTGTTCCAACTAATGAGCCACGAACTTCGATCCCATCCAAAACAGTTTTAACAATATTAAGTGCCATATCGCCCTGCGGAAGAGCAACAGCAACAAGCTTGCCCATTGGCCGAAGCGAATCAACAGCCTGCTTGAAAGCTGCATCATTAACAGCCGTAACTTGGGCGTTGTGGACACCGCCAGTGTCCTTTTGAACTTCAGCAGCAACATCGATGCCGGGCTGCTTACGGTTAATCAAAACTTCAGCGCCACCTTCTTTAGCGGCTTCCAGCTTATCCGGATTCCCATCAATTGCAACAACATGGGCACCAAAAACATTATGAGCGTATTGAACAGCCAAATTGCCTAATCCGCCGGCACCATGTACAGATACCCACTGACCAGGTTTGGTTTCGCCGACTTTCAAAGATTTGTACATTGTAACTCCGGCACAAGTAATCGAAGAAGCCTGAGCCGGATCAAGTCCTTCAGGAACTTTAACTGCATATTTAGCATCGACAACAACCTGTTGAGCCATTGCGCCATCAACTGTATAACCGGAATTTCTTACCTTGCGACAAAAAGTCTCGTTACCGGATACACAATAGTCGCAAACACCACAAGCGTCATAGAACCAAGCGATTGAAACACGATCGCCAACCTTCAAATATTGGTCTGCCCCCTCGCCCAATTTAGAAACAATTCCAACTCCTTCATGTCCAACGACACGACGGAAATCTCCGTTGCGTTCGCCTAAAGTATTTGGATCGCCAAAATCTCCGCTTGCACAATGCAGATCGGTGTGGCAAAGACCACAATACTCAACATCTACCAATGCATCGCCAAAGCCTAATTCACGTGGTTTCCAATCATCTATCAGATCAACAAACCCATCATTTTTTTCACGAACAACTGCAGCTTTCATTTTTAGTTCTCGACTTTCTTTGAATATCTTAATTCCTTCTTTTGTAGCAAATAGAAAGACCATTAAATCACGATAATTAAGCACACCGACTAAAACAAACGAACAATTTGAAAGATTCTTATTTCTTCAAACAAAACCAAATAACAGATTATTTGTTTCCAGTAATCTGTGATTTTCTGTCACAAAAGATGGTTTTACTTTTCTAAATTTTTGAGGAATTCGTAAACTTGCACCCTGAAAGTTTGTACAAAAATTTACAAAGATAATATACCATATTATTGTAAAGAAATAAACATTGTGGAAGCCCTTACTTAGATATAATTAAAAAAACTGTCTCAATTCCCCAACAGTTCCCGATTAGTGATATAAAAAATTTGAACTAAAAACGGCAGTAGCAGTATTTGCGCTTCAGATCAGTCATTAAGAGCGTCTTTAACCAAATTCCAACGTTCCATAAAAATTGGTTTGGCCTGTGTGGCCCGATTAGCAGGAGAAGTCGAGGGCAAATAAACTGATTCTTGGCCTATTTTCGGCGCTGCCAATTTGTTAAAGAGCTCCGTGGCTTTTTTTCCTTCTGTAAAAATTGTCCTAATTTGAGAATTCTTTAAAATATCGGAAAAATCATTTGGAACAGGATTCTTAATTGTTGAATCCTGTGCTCCAATAATGTCGGCTTCCTTTAAAGTTATCCATATCGCAACACGATGTTTCAAAGCAAACGATAAACGCGCTTCTTTACTTTTTTCCGGTTCATCAACACCAAGCGTTTTTGCCAAAGTCGACCAAAATATATTCTGAGGGCTGCCATAGTAAAATCCGGAAGCCAAAGATTTCGGAGACGGTAAGCTGCCTAATAATAAAACTTTTGAATTCTCATCATAAATTGGCGGCCAGGGATGGATTACATGAATAAATTCAGATTTTGCTTTCTTGGTCGTCTTTATCAGGCTCCTTTTCCGGTTCATTTTTGCTGAAATCAAATCCTTGACGTTTTAAATAATCAGCCAAAACTTTAGCATTATTTTCATGATCATCTTTAGCTGCATACAATAAAACACTGTCCTCGTGGTCTCTTAAGGTCTGCAAGAAATCTTTGCTGGCGGGATTGCTCGAAAGCTCCGTTAAATAAATTGCCCTAAAAGCCATTTCATCAATATCGTGATCGTAAAACTGTTTGCGTAAATCTGCCGAAGGGGCAATATCTTTTGCCCATAAGTCGATTGCGGCTTTTTCCTTACTAACCCCACGGGGCCAAAGACTATCAATTAAAATTCGATAACCCTTTGATTCTGTTCCATAAATTCTCTCAATTTTGACCATATAAACCATTTTAGCGCGCTAAAAAAAATAAAAATATTCTTTATAAGACCTTTAAGATTGTCAAAAGAATTTCTTGCTTCTAAAGTTTTTATGACATTTATTTAATTTACGATATACAAATTATCAAAACATTTTCCCCTTTTTCTATTAATCTAGTATGTATTGCAAACTAGATGAAATTTTGTTAAATTACTAGTTGGCAATACAAGCTAGTGAAAGAAGGCGATAGTTTTGAAACAGGAAACGTCATCGCAAATGTTAAAAGGTATTCTTCAGGGCTGCTTGCTAATATTACTGACAAAAAAAGAGATGTACGGTTATAAAATTAGTCAAGAATTAGAGCAGTATGGTTTTCAAGGCATCCCCAAGGGAACGATTTATCCATTACTTTTAAACATGGAAAAGAAGGGATTAATCACCGGTAAAATGCGACCATCGTCTGACGGACCAAAGCGAAAGTATTATCGAATTAGCGAAAAAGGTTTGGGAGAAAAGAAGATATTCGTAAGCGAATGGCAGTCTTTAGCAAACAGTGTGGACCAACTAATTAAAAAGGATAAGTAATGACCAGCGAGCAATTAATCGAGAAAAACAATCAATTACGAGAACAACTAAGTCCTGCTAACAAAGCATATTACGAAAATTTGCTGCTGTATCTACGAACGAAAAGTCTTTCAAAAAATGATCAACAAGTCGAAACACTTTTACTGGAAATACTGCAGGACATGTTGGAGGCCCAAGCTAAGGGCATTTCATCCAAGGATTATTTTGGCAAAAGCCCACAAGCATATGCCGATGATATGATTAAAGTTTTGCCTAACGATTTTATTGAAGCTTTTAAATTAATTTTGATAACCATCGGATCTTTCACATTTTTTGGTTTTTTCCCAGTCTGCTAAATCCCCAACGGACCCTCAATATAGGCAGCATCGGTCTAACGGGTCTCTACGCGATTATATTAGTGATCGGCATCTTTTATATAATCAATCGTGATATCTACAGAAACAAAAATATTCTCTCACGGATCTTGAAGATCATATTGATCATAATTTTGACTATCCCAATCTTTTTAATCATGATATTCGTTAGAACATCTTTTCAATTGAAGCTTCAGGGAATACTTGGTATATCCGTCATTATTTTATTAATGTTGTCCGAATTGATCTGGTATTTTCGGCAAAAAGACCGTAAACTATGGTTTTTCTTAAATTTCTCTTTTATTGGTTTTGGTGTGCTTGATATTTTGGCGCGCCTGCCCAAACTTGGCCATTACTTGATCAATAATTCGACCGGCAAAATTTATCTGGTCGTTACTATTATCGCCCTGTGCTATCTCCCTTGGCTGACATCCGTTTTATTCAAATATAAGAAAAATAAAAAGTCATAGTTCAACTATGACTTTTTATATTACTGTCAATTAACCAGGGTTTCGGCCGATCTTCCCAAGTCAAAATCCGATGCATATTTGCCTGAGCTGCTGGGACGAACATCTTTGGTTCCGGATTAATTGGAACAAATTCAGCCGCCAAAGTCTCACTTTGATCAACCTGCAATTTTCCGTCAAGCAATTCAATTTCGAATCCCAAGCTTAAATTCTGTTGAGCGTCTCCCCAAAAGTTATGTGGATTAACACTCGAAATCATTTCAAACATATTTTTTACTTTAACATCCAGATTGGTCTCTTCTTTGACCTCGCGGACAATTGCATCCATCGGCGATTCGCCATATTCGACAAAGCCACCCGGAAAACCCCATCCATCAGGAATATCAGCTCTTTGTTCCAAAAAAATGGCATCGTGTTTTTCATTCCAAAGGACAGCAAATGTATTAATCATAATTAAAGGATCGTGACCAATTTTGGCACGGATCCGGCTAATATAATTACCTTCAGCCATCTTTTAGCCCATCGTTACATTGTGACGTGCTTGACCGGTATCCGGCATTTGATCAAGAACCTTCATATCCTCGGCAGAAATTTCAAAATCAAGTTCAGCATTCGATTTAGCATGTTCGGCCTTCGTGGCCCGCGGCAGTGGCAAAACATTCTTTTGAAGAACATATTTCAGTGCAATTTGGGGTACAGAAACTTGATATTTTTCGGCAATCTTCTGAATATCGGGTTGAGTTGCCAAGCCTCCGGTTGCTAGCGGGGAATATGCCTCTAGCTGGATATCCAAGGCCTTGGTGAATTCGGCGATCTTTGGTTGCGTCCAGCCAACATAGAATTCTATTTGGTTAACTGCCGGTTTAACCGACCAAATCTGTTGAATGTTTTTTAAATCGTGCATATCAAAATTAGAAACACCAATCGCTTTTGCTCGGCCGGATTTATAAATTTCTTCCATTGCCTGCCAAGCCTCGCGATTAGCCCCATCGTAGCGATAATCCAAATTAATATCAGCCCACGGCCATGGAGCATGAATTAAATAAAGGTCGACATAATCAGTCTGCAGGCGATTGAGAGATTCCTGAAAATTCTTTAAAATATCATCGTGATTTTTAATTTCGGCCGGCAATTTTGTTGTCAGAAAAATATCTTCCCGTTTGATTCCCGAATCCTTGATTGCTTGACCGACAGACGGCTCGTTGAAATAATGAAAAGCAGTATCGATATGGCGATAGCCAATTTTTAAGGCAGCCGCAACTGCTTGATAAGCTTCGTCCCCATTTTTTAAACGCCATGTACCAAAGGCGACTTTGGGAATTTGATTCCCGTTATTCAATTGAAAAGTTTCATCTAAAATACTCATAATTCAATTATACGTTGACCTTCAATTTTGTAGATTTTATTTGCTACAGTTTTGACTAATTCCAAATCATGAGAAATTAATAGAATACCGCCTGAATAATCAAGCAGAAAATCTTCCAAAGCCTCAATTGCCGACAAATCAAGAAAATTCGTTGGTTCGTCTAAAATCAAAAGATTGGCCCCAGATAGCAGGATCTTAATCAAAGCCAATTTAATTTTTTCTCCGCCGGAAAGACTAACCGTTTTTTGAAAAACCTTATCTCGACGGATACCAAAAGCACCAAGGAAGTCGCGAACCGTCTGCTCGTTTTCAAGTGATCCGTCTAAAATATTTTCCAACAAATTCTTTGAATTATCTAATTGATTTAAATCCTGATGAAAATAACCAATTTTTAAATTTTCTGATCGAGTAACCGTTGGTGCTTTACCAGCCACAATTGCTTCAATAGACGTTGTTTTGCCAACACCGTTGTCACCAATTAATGCCAGTTTGTCTCCGGACGAAATTGTCAGGCTAAATCCAGATACCAACAAATGTTTTTCGCGAACAACATCAAGATTTAAAACTTTAATTAAATTTTTTCCTTTCGTTAAGTTAAACGAATTCCGCAATTTCAAAGATTTTTTTTCGAAAGGTTTTTCTACTCTGCTTAAATTTTCAATTCGTCTTTGACTATTTTTGGCCAAATGAGCTAAACTTTTTGATTTTTTGGCATAAAAAGGATTACGAATGCTCGTTTTCGATAATTTATCAGCTTTTCCGCTAATGATTTGAACAGATTTTTGTAATTGACGGCGCTTATTTTTGGCACTTTTATAAGCATTTTTCTGACTAGTCAACAAAGATTTTCGAGATTCAAGAAAACGAGCAAAATTTCCTTTAAATTCTCTTACTCGGTGATTTTCAAAGATCCAAAGCAAATCTGCAAATTGTTTTAAAAAATACCGATCATGAGAAACGGCTAAAATACTTCCGGAAAAATCTTGCAATTGTTGGAGCAACCACTGGACATTTTTTTCGTCAAGATGGGTCGTTGGCTCATCCAATAAAAGTAAATCCGGTCTTTGAATTAAAGCTTTTTTAATCAATTCACGCGTTTTCTGGCCACCAGATAGATCATTGAATTTATTGAGTTGCTGAACAAAGATTATTTCCCCTTGGCTTTGAAAATTTCCAGAAAAATCACGATCTTTTCCCGAGATAATGTTTAACAAAGCTGTTTTGCCTTGGCCGTTGTCGCCAATAATTCCAATTTTCTGATGAACTGCAATCTTTAGTCTCTTCACATATATTAAAGGACTGCCATTGATATTTTTTTCTAAATTTTCAATATGAGAATACACAAAAACCACCCTTGGGAATTGGTGGTTTTTCATCAATATAAAACACCAATTTCAATTTTTATTTTTTTGGAATTAATGTATTCTTCACTGGACTTGCCTCGTTAAAATTATATCAAAGTTCTATAATTAAGGAAACTGAGTAAGCGATTATCAAAGTGTCAAATTTAGCTGTTAATAAAAAAGAGGCTGTTTATGACAAATTATCAATTTTTACAGACATTCGAATTCAAAAATGGCATCAAGATTAAAAATAGAATTGTAATCCCACCGATGACGGAATGCTCAAGTTTCGAAGATGGTAATGTCACCAAAAACGAATTAGATTATTTTGCCTTGAGGACCGGTGGGGCCGGAATCTTTATTACTCCAGCAAGTAACGTCAGCGACCTTGGCAAAGGTTTTGAAGGGCAGTTAAGTTGTGCCAGTGACGATATGCTTCCAAGTCTTACTCAAGTAGCAAATACAATTAAAGTCAATGGGACCAAAGCTATCCTGCAATTACATCATGCCGGGCGGATAACTAACTCAAAAATTCTTCGCGGCCAGCAGGCAGTCAGCCCCTCGTCCGTTGCCTCTCTGCGCCCAGGGTCCGAGATTCCACGTGAATTAACAAACGAAGAAATTTTACAAATAATTTCTGATTTCGGACAAGCAACCCGGCGGGCGATCGAAGCCGGTTTTGACGGAATTGAATTGCATGGAGCTAACACTTATTTGATACAACAATTCTTTTCTCCACACTCCAATCGGCGGTCGGACGATTGGGGAGGAACATTAGAAAAAAGGATGAAATTCCCTCTTGCAGTGGTTGATCAAGTTCATAAAATTGTTGAAAAATATGCTGATCGTCCCTTTATAATCGGCTACCGAATTTCCCCGGAAGAAATTGAAACTCCCGGTATTCGTTTGGCTGACACTTTAGCCTTGATTGACGTTTTAAAGAAACAACCGATTGATTATCTGCATATTTCAACAAGAAACGTTTGGCAAACCAGCAAAAATGATCCCGACGATCAAATACCCGTTGTTGAGCAAATTAAAGCACATACAAAAAACGAGGTTCCTTTAATCGCCGTGGGAAATATTGCCAAACCAGCCGAAGCTGAAAAGGTAATTGAAAGTGGCTTTAATTTCGTTTCCCTCGGACGAGAAATGTTGCGTGAACCTCAATGGGTAGAGAAAGTCCAAAGTGACCAAGAAGAACGAATTAATTATTCGCTTGATAAAACGGACTTAAAACAGTTACAGATTACCCCTCCATTTTGGAGATTTTTAACAAAAAAGAAACATTCCAAACTAACAGCCGATTAACTTGGTTTTATTAAAGGATAAATATATTTACAAAATATCGTGCAGATAAGTAAGGATACGTTTATGGGAATCAAAATGGATTTCCGGCAAATCATTAAAATCGAAAAAATCAACCCTCTTGGTTTCGTGAGGATCAAATTGTGGCTTGCCCTCTTTGATCTTTGTTACCAAATAAAAAGGTGTCAGAACCTGAGTCTGATCGCCATTTGGATATTTAAAAAATTCTTGATCGAAATTCTTTAAAAATTTGCAATCTAGAATTTCAAAACCAGCATCTTCCTTAAACTCGCGCTTAAGAGTTTGTTCAATGCTTTCTCCATATTCCATATAGCCACCAGGCAGACCCCATCCGCCTGTGTCAGCTCTTTCCTGCAACAGAATCTTTCCTTCCTTAATATAAGCCGCACCTACACCAACCATAATCAAAGGCATATGACCGACCTTTTTACGAATATCTTTTATGTAATTTGCCATAGATCAATTATATTTCATCATTTTAAAAGTAACTAAAAAAATAATTTGCGTTAAAAACAAAAAAACTTTCAGTGAACTTTACTGAAAGTTTTTATTTTGCACTCTTTTCAATTTGGTGATGAATCATCAGATCAATTTTGCCTTTTCTTGAACCAACCGTCACCGAATCGCCAAGACGAATATCGTTAGATAACAGCGCATCTGAAATTTTATCTTCAACTTGGTTTTGGAAGGCTCGCCGAATTGGACGAGCACCATATTCGGGATCAAAGCCGACTTGAGCAACCAAATCAATAGCCGCTTTATTCATCTTGATCGAGACCCCTTGTTCAGCAACACGTTGCAAAATTCCATGACTCATTAACTCGACAATTTTGTGAAGTTCAGGTTTGCTCAAAGAATGGAAAATAATCGTCTCATCAATTCGATTGATAAATTCAGGACGGAAACGCTCTTTTAAAGCCGCTTGGATTTCGCTAGACATTGCTTTGTAACTGTCTTGGGGCTCGATTGCGCCAAAACCAACATGTTTATTATCACGAATTCGAGTTGCTCCAAGATTGGATGTCATGATAATGATCGTATTTCTAAAATCAACTTTGCGCCCTTTTGAATCTGTCATATAGCCGTCATCGAATACCTGCAACAAAAGATTAAAGATATCCGGATGAGCCTTTTCAGCTTCATCTAGTAAAACAACCGAATAAGGATGATTACGAACACGTTCAGTCAGCTGGCCACCTTCGTCATAACCGACATAGCCAGGAGCCGATCCAATTAGCCGTGAAGCAGAATACGATTCCTGATATTCGGACATATCGACTCGAATCATATTATCTTCCGAATCAAACATTGCCTCGGCCAACGCCTTAGCCAATTCAGTCTTACCAACACCAGTCGGACCAAGAAAAAGGAAGGTCCCAATCGGACGGCTTGGATCTTTGATACCCGAGCGAGCTCTGCGAATAGCACGGGAAACAGCCGAAATGGCTTCATTCTGGCCAACAACCCGTCGATGAAGTATCTCTTCTAAATGCAAAAGCCGCTCGGATTCTGATTTTTGTAATTGAGTCACAGGAATACCTGTTTGCTGTCCAACGACATCGGTAATATCTTTTTCAAGAACCGTTAACTGATATTTATGGTCTTTAGTGCCATTAATTAAATTATCAGTTTCAACAACCGCCAATTCTTTTCTAATCTTGATTTCCTGCTGACGAATCTTAGTTGCTTGGTCAAAATTACCAGAAGAAACAGCATCATCTAATTGGTCACGCAAGTCGTTTAGTTGCCTTTCCAAATCAACTTTTTTGTCCTCTGGCTGAACTGTATCGATTCGAACCTTTGCAGCAGCTTCATCCATCAAATCAATTGCTTTATCGGGAAGAAAACGATCCGTAATATAACGCGAGCTTAATTTGACAGCCGCGTTAATCGCCTCATCGGAAATGTTAACACGATGATGTTCTTCGTAACGTGGACGCAAACCCTTTAAAATCTCGACAGAATCCTCCTGGCTTGGTTCCTCGACTGTTACGCTTGCAAAACGGCGTTCAAGTGCTTGATCGGATTCAATATATTTCTGATATTCATCAAAAGTAGTTGCACCAATTGTTTGCAGCTCTCCACGAGCTAAAGCAGGTTTTAAAAGGTTGGAAGCATCCAACGCTCCTTCCGCTCCACCAGCACCGATCAAAGTATGCAATTCATCAATAAAAAGAATCACCTGACCATCTTGATGAATTTCATTGATAATTTTCTTTAAACGGTCCTCAAATTCACCACGATATTTAGTACCGGCAATCAAAGCTCCCATATCCAGCGCCATCAATCGCTTATTCGCTAGATCAAAAGGAACCTGACCAACAGCAATTTTGTGTGCCAATCCTTCAGCAATCGCTGTCTTTCCGACGCCAGGCTCGCCAATCAAAACCGGATTATTTTTCGTTCGACGACTCAAAATCTGAATTACCCGGTGAACTTCCTGATCCCGGCCGACAACCGGATCAATTTGGCCAGCCGATGCCAAGGCCGTTAAATCACGCGACATTGAGTCCAAAGTTGGTGTTCCTTGTTGATTTTGCCCTTGTTGCTTGGATTTTGGCTTTTGCTGGCTTGGGTCAACACCAATCCGTTTGAAAACTGCACGAGTCAGATCTTGTAAACGAACATCCAAGCTGGCCAAAATTCGTGAACTGAGAATTGACTCGTCAGTTAGCAAAGCCAAGAGAAGATGTTCGGTCCCAATCTGCCGAGCACCAAGACTTTGAGCCTGTAGCGCTGCATTTTTCAAAATTTCCTGGGCCTTTGGCGAATATGCTAAAAAACCGGCTTTTATATTCGTATGAGAACCATATCCGGTAAATTGTTCAATTTCGTTTCTAATATCATCATCGGTGACGTTGTAGTCTTGGAGAACTTTGCTTGCCAACCCGTCTTTTTCCAAGGCAAGAGCCAACAATAGATGTTCTGAGCCAACGATTTCATGTTTAAAATACTTCGCCTGTTCTTGGGCTAAAAGTAAAACATTTTTTGCAGATGCTGTGTATTGATTATCCATGAATGTTTGTGCTCTCAAATCTCAGCCGATTGATCATGCCGACAAGGACACGAGCTCGAACTGTGTTTTCTGATACTTTATCAGAAATCCGCAAAGAATTCTTGTCGATTGCTGCAACCATTAAATTTGCTTCTCTTTCGCTGATAACTTTATCTTCCAAAAGAGCAGCAATGATCTGATCTGCATTGTTATTGCCGATTGAATCACCGATATAATCTATCAGTTCATCAAAGATTTTTGTATCATCAACCAAATCAACATGTTCGATACGGATGTATCCACCACCACCGCGTTTAGACTCAACTATATAACCATTCTGGAGCGTAAAACGAGTGTTGATCACATAATTTATTTGACTAGGTACAACAGCAAAACGACTGGCGATCTCGCTACGTTTAATCTCGGCGATTTCGTCTTGACTGAGGATTTCCTTTAGATATTGTTCAATTAAATCTGAAATATTAGCTTCTGCCATAATTTGACCATTCCTGACTAATATTATAAACAGAAATACAAATAAAGACCAATTTCAATAATTAAAAACTATTCAGTCTCTTCAAACTTTTCATTAATTTTCTGTCCGTCGTTTAACTTTTTTAATTTCCTGCGGGCTGAAATCCAGGCAGGCATTAAAGCCATTAAAGAACCGAACCAGGCTAACGGAGTCCCCATAACTGCTCCGGCATAACCAAAAATAGCAACTAATACAAGAGCCGCGAAGGCCCGCATCGATAATTCGAAAACACCGGCAATCGTTGGGACATAAGTGTTTCCCAAGCCCTGTAAGGTATAACGAATCAAGAACAAGGTCGAGAGAAGAATATATGGGCCTCCGTTAATAACAAAGTAAATTCGCGACAATTCAAGTACATGTACTTGCTGACTGCCCGACCCCAAAAAGAGCTGAACTATATAATGACCAAAACTAATTTCGAGAATCGACATAGAAACTGCCCAAATTCCACCCACAATCAAAGCTTTTTTTACTCCTTCAAGAATTCGGGAGTATTTTCTGGCCCCTAAATTCTGGGCAGTAAAAGTTGCCATCGTAATTCCGATACTCATCATAGGCAAAGTTGCCAATTGATCGATTCTGGAGGCGGCACCAGAAGAAGCAACCGAGTCTGTGCCGAGCGTATTTAAAGCTGTTTGCAAAATTACCCCGCCGATTGCGATAATTGAATTTTGAAAAGCCATTGGCAAACCAAAACGTAAATGTTCCTTAATATCGCTTATATTCGTGTGCCAATCGCCGTGACGAACTTGCAAAACAGGCAAGACTTTATAAATATAAATAAAACTAACAATTCCCGAAATAAGTTGAGCGATAACAGTAGCAAAAGCTGCTCCGGCAATCCCCCAATGAAAAACAACGATAAAAAGAATTTCTAGAGCGATATTGATGAAGACAGCTACAATTAGAAAAATCAATGGTGCTCGGGAATTTCCGACTGCCCGCATTGCATTTGCTGCCAAATTATAGCTCATAGTCGTAAACATAAAACCCAACAAAATTGTCAGAAAAATGTTTGCCTGCGTCATGACATTTTTTGGTGTTTGCATTAATTCCAAAATTTGTTTATTGAAAACAACTGCAATAAAAGTCATGGCAATTGTCAAAATTACGGTGCATAAAATCGTAGTGACCATTGACTGGCGGACACCGCGAAAATCTCCGGCTCCAAAACGTTTGGCAGTTACAATTGCTGTTCCCGCGGTAAACCCCTGGGCAAATCCGACCAAAAGCCAATTTAAAGTTGCTGCTAAAGAAACAGCTGCTAACGCGCTGACACCTAAAGCTCGCCCAACAATCACCGTATCGGTAAAAGTGTAAAGCTGCTGAAAAAGATTCCCCAACAAAAGCGGTATCGTGAAGAAAATTATTAATTTTAACGGTTTCCCCTCAGTCAAACTATGCATAAAAATCCTTATGATTTAATTTTATATGTTATCCAGTAACCATGATTCTGTGAACGGCTATCAATGATTCTGTTTCGCATCGTCAGCGACAAGATTTTTTCCTGTTTCAAAGCCATCAGCGACCAAGCCAGTCAATCGAAATTGCTAAAGATCTGTAGCGTGGCTTTTGTTTGATTATTTTCTAAAATAACGGCTGCTTGTTTTTTTGGATCAAATAGAACCGGTGCCAACAGTTGTTTCTCTGGATTTCCAACATCATCTTGGCTTAATTCAACCGGCTTAGAATAAATCTGTAATGACTTAATCCAGTCACTTGCTAGCCTCCAGCAAGTTTTCAGAAAGATCGACGCTAAATCCAATCCAGTATCACCTAGGTTATCAAATTTAACCGTTAATGAATTATCTTCAAAAAGGCTATAAGTAAATTGGAAAAGCGGATCGGCCAATTTACAGCTCGGATCCGTTTGAAAAGTAATCGAATTCTCATGTACGATCACGGGGAAATGCTGCTTGGCCTGTCTATCTCTCTGATTGAAAATAGTTTGATCAAACATCCAATTATGACGCTCATTTGCACGATTCAAAAAAGAAAATTCTTGCCAAACAAACGGCGCATTTTGAAAGACGATTTTCGTCGCATGGCTGTTTTCTAAAGAGAAACGGGTCGGGGCCGTTTCGTTTCGAATTGTCCTGTTGTCAATGAATGATTTCATGATGGTATGTTAGAGAATAATATACCAATTATCCAGCTTTTTTTAACTTTTTCCAACAAAAAATTTAAGTCATGATATTGATCAGCGACTATGATATTTTTCGAACAAAAAAAGCTCTAATAAATTCAGAGCTTAAAAATTAATTATTTAATCATACCCAGGATAGTCACGAACAGTAAACATAAATTATCATAATCTTAAATCACTACTTAGCGTGAATTTCTAATACATACTTTCAGATAGATGCCAGCTAAAAATTTTATAAACAAATTGTTAAGTGAAAACTATCGACCATCATGGGAATTCATTTCTTTGATAAAAATTTAGTTCGATTCTAATTTCATTTTCAACAACTTTGATACATTTCGAGGTACAAAAGAACTGACATCCGCACCAAATTTAGCAACTTCTTTCAGATTAGAAGAAGAAATATCTTGGTAAGCAGTTTTCGAAGGTATTAAGACAGTATCAACCTTGCCGAGACAATTATTAATATCGGCAATGTCACGTTCGTACTCATAATCTTGAACATTTCTAATTCCACGAATAATAACATCACCAGTTACCGCCGTAACAAAATTGCAAGTTAATCCTCGCATGACCATAACGTTAACGTTTTGAAGATCCTTAACATTTTCGCGAATTAAAGCCACTTTTTCTTCAGTCGTAAACATAGCCGTTTTAGTCGTATTTACGCCCACCGCAACTACGACCTGATCAAAAAGTAATGACGAACGTTGAATCACATCTAAATGTCCAAATGTTAATGGATCGAATGATCCTGGAAAAACCGCTTTTGTCATGATTAGTCCTTCTTCTTAAACGCTTTAATAAATGTGAATAAAATCAAATTTCTTTATTTCAATCTAATAAAAATTCTTGCATCAGCTGATTAAATTCTTTTTCTTGTTCGGCCATAACCACATGACCAGCATTATTAACAATTTTGGCATATCCTTTGTCACATAAAGTCGCAGATGCCAAAGCGTAGTTGCTAGACCAAAAAGGGCTTTGTCGACCAGCCACAAACAAAATTGGTTTTCTTAAAATAGTTAAAATATCCCTCCAATCTTGAAAGACGTGGTCATAAAGTAATGGCCTATTTAAACCATGATTAAATTCTGCATTGCCTTGCGCCGCTTTAACTGCAGCATATGTCTCATTGCTAATTCGGTTATAAGTTGTTTTTACACTATACATTTTTTCGGATTCTTTAGGAAAATTATCCCAAGTCACGTCTAACAGTCCATATGGCCAAGTATCATCGGTTACCATTTTCGGTGATTGATCAACAGAAATAATTTTGTTAACTTTTGCCTCTCCATAAAGAGACAAATATGTCCAAATGACCGCAGCTCCCATAGAATTTCCCATTAAATTAACCCTAGTAAAAACCAAGTATGCTATTAATTCAGCCAAGTCTTGACCCTGGCGACTCATGCGAAGCCCTTTTGTAGTAGTTTCCGAATTCCCACTGTTTCTTCGGTCCAAATTGATAACTCTGTAGCCATGATTAATTAAATAATCAACTTGGCTTCTCCAAATTTCTTTGTAGCCAGCATATCCCGTCATGATAATAACCGGAAAACCGTGCCCTTGATCTGAATAATTTAAATGAATATTGTCGATTGTTATAAAAATCATGACAAAACCTTTCTTCGCCTTTAATTTAAAGATTTCGGAACAACTTATGAAAATTAATAACTGCTTGTCAAGTACTTTTTTGCTTTTGATGTGTCACTATTATTAGTGTCCAACAATACTTTTGGCAAAGAGGTCCCAGATGGAAATTAGACAAATTGAATATTTAATCGGAATCGTTGATCATGGCTTTAATTTGACGAAAAGCGCCATAGACCTGAATGTATCTCAACCGGCCTTGAGCAAATTTATAAATGAACTGGAGAACTTTCAAGGAACCAAGATATTCATCAGAGCAAACGGCCGCATAACAGGACTAACTTTAATTGGAGAAGAGCTTTTACACGATGCTCGCAGAGTCGAAGTCGAATACAATACAATGATGAAGGATTTTCAGGATAGTACATCTACAAAAAAAGGAATCGTTAAAATAGGTATTGCACCAGTGATAATTTCAACTCTGTTTAATCAATTAATTCCTCAATTCATCAAAGAAAATCCTAAAATTGAATTAAAAATCGTGGAAAAAGGGGCTTACGAACTCCAAAAAATGCTGATACTTCAAGATATTGATTTTGCTGTGTTGGTATCACCACCGACATTCCCAGCAATCAGAGAACATATAATTTATCGTAATACCGTATCTGTATGGTTTAACAAGAACCACCCTTTTAATCGTTTCAAAGGATCAATCCCAATAAAAGATATCAATAGTCGAACGAACGTTATTACCCTAGATAATAGTTTTATGGTTACTTATCAATGGAGACAATTACTCAAAAAATTTCATTTACAACCTAATTTTTTCTTTCAGTCCTCATCTTGGGATCTGCTGCTTAACATGTGCAACGAAATGGATGACGTCGCTGCGATCATTGCAACACCAATCGGAAAAAATTTTTCTGGAACAAAAATCTATCATCGGGATATTAATCCAATCTTTCCTTGGAATATAAGTTTATGTACTCTGGGAGGCCAGAGAGAAACTAATATCACTCGCTTCACCAGAAAATATTTTTTCGATTATTTTAAAGATCAAGCTGCTCTTTAATCACTCGCTAATTATTAATCAATAATTTCGATCCTATTTCGTTCTTGATATTGCCCATTAGCGGATCCTCGAAGATTTTCTTATCCATATATGCTAAATTATCTGAAATTATCGGCGTGAAGACCATATGGTTGAGAATGTCTTTTTGCAAATTAACTCCTGGTGCGATTTCAATTAACTCAATACCATTATCTACGAGCTTAAATATAGCCCTTTCAGTGACATAATAAACTGATTGCTTATTCGCGTAAGCTACCGGTCCACTAAATGTAACCTGTTCGACACTTTCGACCATTTTATCGTATTTGCCTTCTTGAATAATGTGTAATTGGCCGTCTCTGATTTCTTCTTTCAAACCTCCGGCAGTAAATGTGCCAGTATAGATGATTGACTTAGTATTTTGTGAGATATCTACAAAGCCACCTGTTCCAGCAATTTTTGGACCAAATTTTGAAACATTTACGTTCCCATGTTTATCCAACTCAGCTAAACCAAGAAAAGCAATATCAATGCCACCACCATCATAAAAATCGAACATATAAGGCTGGTCAATAGTTGATACTGGTGCAATCGCACAGCCAAAGTCTCCTCCTCCTAGAGGAACACCACCAAAAGTTCCAGGTTCAACTGTAGTCGTAATATCATCAGCAGCGCCCTCTTCTTTAAGCACTAAAGAAACCGTCTCTGGATACTTTCCAATCCCATAATTAACAATATGATCTGTATCAGGATTCAAACACATTGCAGCCCTTCTAGCGATGACCTTCTTTTCATCCAACGATACATTGATAGTTCCAGCCTTTTTAAGGATATTTGCGTGAATAAAATCTGGGTTATATTGTGTAGAATTACTTTGCATGGTCATAGCCTCATCCGCAGTTTCTACTACATAGTCCACCAGCAAGCCAGGAATTCTAATATCTTTAGGCCTCATTGACCCATTTTTTACCACTCTTTTTACTTGGACAAATACCTTGCCTCCATTATTATGAGCAGCCATAGCAATCGCCGTCGATTCCAATGTAAGTGGTTCGTCATCGAAGGTGATGTTACCGTCTTCGTCAGAAAATGTTCCTCTCAATATGGCAATGTTCGGACGCGGCGCTTTATAAGCTAAATAATCTTCACCGTCAATCTCAATTTTAGAAACCAAATCTTCGGTGGCCACAGCGTTAAGTTTGCCCCCTTGTAGATCTGGATCAATAAAAGTTCCTAGACCAACTTTTGTAATAAGGACTGGCTTATGAGCTGCGGAATCTCTAAAAATTTGTGATAAAACGCCTTGTGGGAAATTATAGGCTTCAATTTGATTGTGTTCTACTAATGGTTCCAACTTCGGGGCGAGTGCCCAGTGGCCACCAACAATTCGTTTAGTCAAACCAGCAACCGCGAAATTGTTCATACCCTTATCGTCACCATCTCCGATACCAGATGCGTGCCAAATAGTTAGCTGATTTGGATGGGAAGTTTTCTCAAAATTAGATTTAATTGCTTCGAGAATTTCTTCGGCCACATCCGACCCCAAAAATCCTTCCAAAGCAATAGTTGAGTTATCAGAAATAAGTTTTGGTACTTCCGAACTTTTAATAAATTTTATCGTCATAGCCACATCTCATTTCTCTTCTTATGGTTCTAACTTTGTAATTTCATCAAAATTGACCGTATCATTATTGGCACCTTTGACTTCAAATCCATTGAGCTGCATAAATTCTCTTCTGAATTGAGCATAACCAGTCAAATCAGAGTTAAAGTTTTCCGGAGTTATTTTTGCCATTAATTCAGATACTTGTTTTTGAACTTTTGGATCTTGCTCCCACGAATCTGGACGCAAACGTCCGTGATCATCAGTTTCACGTTTATTGCCGTAGACCATATCGCGGAATAAACGATCTTTATGCATAATCGGTGTTTCGTGTGTTCCTGTCTTTTCTTCAACTTTATACAAAGCAATACAATATAATGGAAAAATAGGAATAACTACCGAAGCTTTTGTTGTGACAGCTCGCGAAACACTTATCAATGCTTCACCGTTTATATCATCGATTTTTTTCTGAATTTTATGTGAGGATTCTTCAGCTGCGTCCTTTGCCGCGCCTAGTGTCCCCTCGTGATAGAAAGCATACGTGCTTTTGGGACCAATATATGAATACAAAATTGTTTTGAATCCATCCGCTAAAACATCCGCTTGTTTTAAGAAATCAATCCATAATTCCCAGTCATCTCCGCCCATGACACGGCGGGTGGCTTCTACTTCTTCAGGGGTAGCTGGTTCAACAGTCTGAGTAAATAATTCATTCTTTTCCAAATCAATATTTTCTCCAGTTACTGGTTCACCAATCGACTTAATCACGGAACGCCATATTTGATCTTTGTTCTTAGGATTGGTTCTTTTGGGAGCTGCAACAGAATATACTAGTAGATCAATTTTTCCGCCAAAGTTCTGCTTGATATAATCAGTTACTTGTTGCTTCATTTCATCAGTAAACGCGTCCCCATTAAAATTTTTAGCAATCAATCCAGCTTTCTCAGCTTGTTGACGAAAATAAATATTATTCCACCAACCAGCTGTCCCCAACATCGTTTCATCCTTTGGCGGGCGTTCAAATGCAACTGAAATGGTGTCTGCTCCTTGACCAAATGCTGCAGTAATTCTGCTTGCGAGTCCATAACTTGATGACCCTCCAATGATCAAAGCTTTCTTTGCACCATCATAATAGCCCTTGTTTTTGACGTAATTAATCTGGTCAGCAATTTCTTGTTTGCATCCGTAAGGATTAACAGAACGTGCTGCATTCCCTTTTAATTTTTCCGATATTTTTACTTCTGTGCTCATAATTTACCCTTCTGAATCAAAATAACTTGTGAATATCTGTTCTGAAAGGAGATATTCATATTTACGAAAGCACTTGCTAACATCACGTTTTAAAAATCAAACTCTAAATTTCTTTTTTTGCTGGCATCACCGTGGCCACTCCGCTTGTAACGACTTCACCATTTTGATTTATCACATCAGTTTGCAAGTCAACTACCTTAAAATTCTTTTTTTGCTCAATATTAATAACTTGTACTTTGGTCACTAATACATCGCCAAAATGAACCGGAAGATTAA
The DNA here is from genome assembly GCA_004010835.2 of Oenococcus sp. UCMA 16435. Lineage (GTDB taxonomy): Bacteria > Bacillota > Bacilli > Lactobacillales > Lactobacillaceae > Oenococcus. The sequence goes on along the minus strand of CP030868.2, from coordinate 1,654,978 downwards.
AACGCAGATTTTGACCCAAATATATAGCACCAGGGCCTGGCATCTTCATACCAATACACGCTGATATCAGACATGCAGAATAACTGCCATGTGCGATTCGACCACCAAATTGTGTTCTTTTAGCAAAATCCTCATCCATATGAACAGGATTCCTGTCACCGGTAAGCCTTGCGAATTCTGCTATATCTGATTCAGTAATTTTAGATACTAATTGGCCACTCATGCCCATTTGGATCATATCTTCTGTAATAATCTTGTATGTGGTATCCATTGCAATTCCTCCTTGACAATTCATAGTTCGGAACAAACTTAACAAAACAATATGATATTTGTTATTATTTTCACAAATCAATATCCACTAACATTTCGTTAACCAACAAATATCATCATCCAGACAAAGCAGATAATTATTTAATAAAGAGAGTTGATAAATAAATCACAAATTATTTATAATCAACCTAGTGAAATAAATAATTATCTACAACACATAATTTAGACCTTGAATCGAGAATATTCCAATACAAAATTTTCATTCTTATCATAACCTATAGTTATATACTAAATATAAAGACTCAAAGACTAGTCAAAAAATAAATGAAAAATATTTGCACCGACAAGACCACCGAAAATTGGTGCCAGGATAGGAACCCATGCATAGTCCCAGTGCACTGACTTGCCCTTATTAGGGACTTTGAATAGTGCCAAAATTATCCTTGGTCCAAGATCACGAGCGGGATTGATCGCCGGTCCCGTTGCACCACCAATGGAAATAACCAAAACCATGATTAGCAAACCTATCCCAATATTTGCAATATCTGTATTCGTTTTAAAGAACATATCTTTATACAAACCCAATGCACCAAAAACCAATATCAATGTACCAAAAAATTCGTTCACAAAACCATTAAACCAGCTGCCTGCACCATCACCAGTTGAAAAAGTCATAAAAACACTGCTTTCGTCACTTGTTTTTTTGTAAAAAGGCCAATAAGTGGAAACCACAACCAATTGGCCAGTCATGGCACCGAGCAATTGAACTGTGATGTACGGGATCACCAAAGACCAGGAAATTCTTCCAATCGAAGCGAAAGCTATTGTAACCGCAGGATTTAAATGATTTCCCGAAATGGAACCAAACATCATTGCTGGAATCATGACACCAAATCCATAACCCAATGCTACAAATAGCCAACCCCCATCATTGCGACCGGTCGTACCATTTAAAGCCATATTGGCTACAGCGCCGTTCCCTAATATGATTAAAATTGCTGTACCAAAAAATTCAGCTGCCAGCTTAGTAACTAATACTGAATACATAATTAAACCTCCACGTCACTTTGTGACAAAACTATCATAACGAGACAATTATTACGAGTAAATGCTAATTGTTTTTCATACAAGCCATAACTATAAGTTATACTTAACAAAAGTCCATAGATCCGGCACCTTTTGCTTATAAAAATCAATTATTCACAATATCTCTTTTGATATTTCAATTAAATTAGATGAATTTGAATTCAAAAAACTAACCATTAACTTGTTTTTTTAGGCTAATCCTGTTATGTTTTTCTTTGAAAGCGCTTGCTAATTAAACATTACTGAAAGGATGTTTACTTAGTTATGACAAAGAATACTGGAATTTATGAAAATTTATTGTTTGAAGAAAAAGATGGGGTTGGATATTTAACAATTAACCGTCCAAAATCACTTAACGCACTTAACTCTGATACTTTGGCTGAAATTGGTCAATGCTTGGATTATGTGAAGGCAAATGAGAAAGATATTAAAGTTTTGGTAATTACTGGAGCTGGTGAAAAAGCATTCGTTGCTGGCGCGGATATTTCGCAAATGCAGTCAATGAATTCACTGGAAGCAGCGAACTTATCTAGATTGGCACATGAATCATTTGGTAAAATTGAAAAATTATCACAAATTACAATTGCGAAAGTAAACGGTTATGCATTGGGTGGCGGTCTTGAGCTATCCGCATCATGTGATATTCGAATTGGGTCAACCAAAGCTAAGTTTGGTCAACCAGAAGTTACCCTTGGAATTGTACCTGGGTTTGGCGGTACACAACGGCTCACTCGTTTGGTTGGTCGTGGCAAAGCAAAAGAGATGATTGCGACTGGGCAAATGATTGATGCTGAAGAAGCACACAGAGTCGGTATTTTAGAAGAGATTGTTTCTCCAGAACAGTTGGACACAGAAGTGGATAAAATCACTCATACAATTATGAAAAATGGATTAATTGCTGTTTCGATGGCCAAAAACGTTATTGATGATGGTGCGGATTTGCCTTTAGACGTTGCAATTGATTTTGAGACACAAATGTGGGCTCAGACCTTTGCTACTAGCGATCAAAAAGAAGGTATGAAGGCTTTTCTAGAAAAACGACACCCTGATTTCGCAAATAATTAATATCAATAGTTTTAGTTACGAAACAGATACACTACCATTAAACACTAAAAGTAAGTATCTGTTTTGTTGTAATCGCCTTGCGAATAATCGGTAAAACAATATGATTATAGATTAGACAGAAACTACTGTCTAATACGTCTGAGTATAAAAATTGTTTTAATAAAATTAAAACTGTACATATGTATTTAATTCGGTCATCACTATTCGATATTATAATTAGTAACATCTAAGCCGCTGGTAGAGAAGGGTTAATCATGATACATCAAACAAAAGCATTTCATTTAGCTATCATGGCGCTTTTTATCGCCATTGTTATCATTCAAAATTTCGTACCCTTGTTGGGGTATATTCCAATCGGACCTTTGAGTTTGACAATTATACCGATTACAGTCATTATCGCTGCCGTGCTGCTTGGGCCAACAATCACCGTATCGGTAAAAGTGTAAAGCTGCTGAAAAAGATTCCCCAACAAAAGCGGTATCGTGAAGAAAATTATTAATTTTAACGGTTTCCCCTCAGTCAAACTATGCATAAAAATTCCTTAATTATTCAATGGTATTTAATTCTATACGTAATCCAATTATTTCGAACAACTAATTGATTATTTTTTTCAAAATAAAATAAATTCTGAAAACAAAGTTCGAGTACTGCACTGCCGGACTCTTTTCGATCAGTCAGTATAGAATTTGAATTCTTTAAATCGCTTGCTGATAAAAGCAACTGATCCATATTTGTAAAAAAACTCAGCTCCCGTTTTAAAGAAGGACCTCTTGCTTGGAGAACCGGGATGCTTTTTCGATCCATTTCATTCAGAACAAAAGTCTGTCCAACTGGTTTTCTTTCAAGATTAAAATCATCATCCGACTTGATCTTCACTTGACCTTTCGCGATAATCCAATAATTTTTTAAATAAGTTGGCAATTTAGAATAATCCGTTCGAAAGTCTGTATCGAATTTAATCGTGACCGAGTCATCTTCAAAAAGAGTATAAGTTATTTGAGGGAAAGTTTTGGTAGAGTTATTTTCTTTAGCAATAAAATTCTTCGAATCTTCTTTTAATGTAATTGAATTTTCGTGAATAACAAATTTTAAGGTTTGACAATTTCCTTTATTTTGATCAATGTTTTTTTCATCGAAAGGATCGATCAAGAGATTTTGGCGTTGGCTATTTTCGTCTATGAATGAGTACTCATGCCAAAAATTTGGAAAGTTTCTAATTGAAATTCGTGTACCTCGATCATTCTCTAAAGAGTAATCAAAAATGTCGAATCCTTGGTATTCTGAAACTTTGTTAATTGCTGTCTTCATTATTATAAAATCCTTTAAAAAAACAGCAGCCGCCCCCATCTCTTCAAAGAAACTATTGTCTATTCTACTAATAAAAAATTAGTATTTAAGCAATTATTTGAAAAAATTTAAATATTTATGAAAAAAGCTCCAACACGATTGATTGAAGACCATATTAGCGCTTTTTAATTAATTAAATTATTGATAATCTACTTATTTAGATGTACCCAAATTAGTAACAACTTCAAAATCATCATCACTTAACTTTATTGAAGCAGCAGATACATTATCTTCCAAATGAGCCGTTGAACTAGTACCAGGAATCGGAAGAACGTTTGTCGATCTCTTCAATAACCAGGCCAAAGCAATCTGAGCCGGACTAGCATTATACTTTTCGGCAATCTTGGCTAACGGGCTGTTTTTGCCAGTCAGTTTTCCCGTATTTAATGGAAACCAAGGTACAAAAGCCATGTGCTGGGATTCAGCATAATCAAGCACATCGTCATCACGATGATCGGAAACATTATAAAGATTTTCGATTGCATCAATCTTTGCGTATTTTTGAGCTTCTTTGATTTGGTCAACAGTTACCTGGCTGAGACCAATATGCTTGATCTTTCCTTCGTCCTGCATTTTTTTCAACTCGCCAACTTGCTCTGCAACTGAAAAATGAGAATCAATTCGGTGCAAAAAGAGCAAATCTTCGTGGTCGATGCCCAAGGTCATTAAAGATACTTCAACCTGCTGCCGAAGATAATTAGGTTCGCCATGCGGTGTCCAAGCGTTTGGCCCCTGACGAGTTTGACCAACCTTGTCAGAAATAAAAATTTCATCACGATTGCTTGCAGATTTCAGGCCGTCCGCCAAGTAGTGATCAGCGAACCAAGGTCCATAAGAATCTGCCGTATCAAAGAAATTGATTCCCAAATCGACCGCTTTTTTAATAACAGAAACAGCATTTTCCGGATTACCATATGGTCCCCAGGTTCCCTTACCGGTTAACTGCATTGTTCCATAACCAAGCCGATTCACTTTGAATTTATCATCAAAAGTATATGTTCCCGATGCAGAAGCATTTATTTGTGACATATATCTACCTCCTTAAATTGGTTTCTAAAAGTAAGTATAGTTCAAAAAATAGATACATTAAACAGTTCCTTTTTATAAATTAATCAAAAAGAATCGTAATTTTTAAAATTCTTCAACTTTTTGAAGTCAAAAAAATGATTCGGCTGTTTAAACAACCGAATCAACCATGTTTTGTCGATGATTAGCGTATACGAATATAATTAAAATATAGTTCTTTATTTAAGCAATGGAAAGTTGGACCTGCTTATGTATGATGACAATCGTTTATTCAAGTTCTTCCTACTTTTTTTAAAATTGATTTCAGCAATTGGCACTACACTGATTGCATTTATATTAATCAAAAATGCAGTTGATAATTATTCAATCACAAAAGCCGGCAGCTTACTATTAAACATCTCAATTTATGCCGCTTTGGCTTCGGGATCATTAAATATTTTTCAAGTTATTTGTCTTTTCGTCCCTATTAGCGACATCTGGCGAATAATCTATATCGTAAGTGTCTTTGTTAGCAATGCGCTTTTAATATTTGTCTCGATTATCTGGCTAAGTGTTTATCAATTCATGTTTCTAGGAATCAGTCTTGGACTTTTGGGTCTAATACTGATCTCTTTTCAAGTTAAGAAAAGAAGGGATTACTAAAATCTTATAAATAAATCCTTATGGAGAAGGAAAGGGATTTGAACCCTCGCATCGTAACAAACGTTAACGACCTACCTGCCTAATAAATTAAACAGGCCTCTTAAACCAGACTTGAGTACTTCTCCGAAATTACAAGCACTTGCCTTAAAACAAGCACATTTACTAATGTAAGGCAGAAATTTTAAATAAAATTATATTGAAAATTAAATAAAAATTAAAAGCCGTTATCAAAATAGCGGCTTTTCTATTATTGCAAATAAGATTAGACGATTAATTAAAAAAAGAAATCAATCAAAAAACATTTTAAGATTTCTTCGTAAATCCACTCAACCCGACTCTAATTTTTCCTTGTAAATGTTGAAACGCTAAGTATCGTTGACGAGATTGTTCAATTATCTTGTATTTTTTTGGATTTTTTTTATAAAACTGTTGGTGAAAGTTTTCAGCCGGCCAAAATGTGGATGCAGGTTCAATCGCCGTAACAATCGGGCGGTTATACATTCCCGATTCGGCTAATTTTTGTTTTGAACTTTCGGCAATTTTTCGTTGTTCTTCGTTCCTAACAAAAATAACTGGGCGATAATTACTTCCGTGATCATCAATTTGTCCAAATTCATCAGTCGGATCAGTTATCTGCCAATAAAGATCAACCAGTTCTGTGTATTGAACAATTCTTGTATCAAAAATGATTTCAACTGCTTCGACATGTCCCGTATAGCCGCTAATCACTTGTTCATATGTTGGATTGTCTACATGACCTCCGGTATAACCGGATAGCACTGAGACAATTCCGCGCTTGGTTTCAAAGGGCTCAACCATGCACCAAAAACATCCCCCGGCAAATATCGCTCGGTCTTGATAAGGCAGATCCCGAGCGTAATGCTTTGAAAAATCAAATTGAACATTATCGGGCGAATCTCCGGTGATCTTCATATAAAAATCCGTAACATCGGAAGTTAAATTATTCCTTAAAGCAAGTGGCCGCAATTCAAATTCAAGCTTCGAAAGTTGGCTATCAAAATTTGCATCATCAGCAATCGCATTCTTAGCCGATAATAATAAGGAACGTTCCCATGCGCTAGTGGCCGGATTAAGTATTAGATTATAAATATCATTTAAAGTATCTTCATGATTATTTTTTGTCATCATGGCCATCCTTATGATTTGGAATATAATTCAATTTTTTAACATGATTTTTATCTAAAAATAACGTTCGATAATAGACAACAAAATTAATCTGTAAAGTATTTGTGAGGACCCTATCTATTGGAAATGGTGCCTACTAAAATTATTAAAAAGCTTTGGTCCTACGCCTAGTATAATCCATCTTTTATCAATTATTATAATTCGCCACCGACTGTAGCTTTTAGTCGTTCTAAAATAAAAAACGTTATCGAATCATGGCTATTTTGACAGTAATATTGAAATTATCATAGACTCTTCTATTAAATATTTTGTGATAACTTTTCCTTCTCAGTTTTCCAACCATTTCTATTGTGAATTAGAAAAGGTACAAAGCAAATCCACTGCCGCTAATATAAGCAAATACAGTATATATGAAAGTAATATTACAAAATATTTTGAACAAAAAACCGACTCAATTAAGGGTCGGCTTATTTATATATCATGCAACATGGATAAATTAATATGATTACTTAAAAAATATTAAAAGATTTTGGCGGTCGGTACTTATTAAAAGTGCCTTGAATGAATTATAGCTCTTTTTAAATAAAAATCGCTACCAAATTAATAGTAACGGTTCCAGCAGTGGTCTTTTTATCAATCATCACAACATAGAAAATCATCTTAAATATATACTGACTGCCAGTATTTGCCGTTGGAAAAAATATTGTGGGTACAAAGAAAATTAAAGACCAGATAAACTAAATTAGGCAATATTTTTTTGGACATATTTTTTACTGCCACCTCCAAATCAACAGTCTCTATTAATTATTTTGCATGATCTCTTTTATTGATAAAACGAGAATATAATCTTCAAACAATCGAGAATTTCCGAAGCACTACTCTTGAGACATCGAAATCATATTCAGTTATTAAATCCCTTTAGAAATGATGATTAATTATTACTAAACGCTAATCAAATCATAATTCATCTTTTTTTCATAAAGAGCCGGAATAGAAAATATCCAGTTTAGATTATCCCCCCTATAAAAACATTTAATTTTTTTGATAATTAATTAAAATTAAAAAAGCATCCACCCTTAATTGGTTAGATGCTTTTTTGTATAAACATGCTATAAATGCTGATATCAGTGAATTTACATAGCTCCAATGGGGATCGAACCCATGATTCCGCGCTGAGAACGCGACGTCTTAGCCACTTGACCATGGAGCCAAAGCACGCTTAATATTGTATCAGAAAATAGAAAGAAGAACTATTTGTTGGTCAAATAATCAGCATGGTTTTAAGCGCCAAAAAAATACAATTAACCAGATGCTATAATTGTATTGTTAAGTTTTTGGGGTAGTTCCGGAATTCGACAGGTTATTACAAGCATGGATTGCGTTCCCGTTTGTCGGGTTAGAGACTGCAGATATAACTGCAAAAAATAATGAACCAGCTTACGCATTAGCTGCTTAATCGCAGTCGCGTAGCCCTTTGTTGAGTCCACGGCAACATTCTCGGCCTAATTAGTGGATTAGCTGCTGGCGTTTATGTTCGGAATAAAAGCAGTGAAACAATAATCGAACTAGCCCTTGATTTGGAAGTTAGCAACCTAATCTTGAGCGAAATTGCTTGTTAACTATGAACGTAGATATTTATGTGATTGGATAATTTGGACATGGGTTCGACTCCCATCTACTCCATATTTTGAATTTAATAAAGTTTAAAAAACCGCAGTAATGCGGCTTTTAATTACTAGAGAAAATCTTTGATTGTCAAAGTTGAAAATTACTCTCTATAAAATGACCTGGTTTTACTCGAGAAGCTTTTATACTAAAGGCTTACTATGAGTTTGAATTTTGCTTTTAACTCTAACAACTTTTTTAATAGCCTAACTTCATATATTAAATGTAGTTCTAACAATTTAATCCCGATGGTCCCAGTGACGTAAATGCAGTTTAATCAACTGATTCAAGTTTCACTGCTTCGGCAAGTAAATAATTGCATATAATAATTGTGGATACCAAACATTGGCATCCACATATCGTTTACGTTAATAAAAGATTAGTTTGTTCCAGAACTCTCGATTAAGTTCGAGGGTTTTTATATTTTCGTGTTAGCATGTTTGTAATTTTTTGTCTAAAACATAGCTATAATCGAGTCGTTTAGAGAAATAAATATTATTTGTTCAATTACATTTTTTCAAATAGGAGAAAATTGTTATGAATAAAATTTTTATAACTTTTGATAATGAAAGTAAATTTCAAGAAACAGGTAAATTTATTCAGGCAATAAAAAAGATAGCCGGAAAAAATAACTGGGAAACAACTTTGACCAATCAATTTTTAATCAAAACAAATCTTTCAACAGAAGATCTTAGTGCCAAGCTACTTGAAGTTAATCATAATTTATCCTTTAGTGTTGTTAAAGCATCAAAATATGAAGTTAACCAAACTGACGGTAAATAAAATTAAATAGGTTTATTCATTTTCTTCTCCTGCTTCTTTGTTGTCTATTTTCGTTTGGAGCAAGTGGCTGTCTTCTCTTTCTTCAATAAACAAAGGAACCGTTTCTTCAACGAATTCACTGAATTCAAGTCCGTACCAAGTTGGCTGCGATGCAGTTATTTTTTGTAAAAATAAACGTCCTGCGATTAGGAATTTATCTAATCTCTTTATGCTTGGCAAATAATTCAAGTCTCGAATACGTTGATTTAAAAGAACAAATTTAAAGTCTCCAACTTGACGATCGGGAATAGTCGAATACCTTGGTGCTTGCCTGTCAATTACTCCTTCTTTAATTAGATTATTAACAATCTGTCTTATATAAATAGTAATATGTTGGGATCTTTTAAAACCCAAATAGAGCTGAACATCAACTACATTTCTTGTATCAAGCATATCAATTTTATAATTTGCTTCATAGGGCAAATCGGTTTGATTAACAGTGATAAACCAGTATACTTTTGCCCTTTTTGGTCTTTGGTCGAAAATAGAATAAAGTACATGACGTTTAATTTGATAGTTGTCCCTGATTCTATTCATATAGACTACATTAGTTGCATAAAGAGGAAGTGAATCATCCTCGCTAAGTTGTTGGAGCTTGGAGGTAAAATCTTTTAAAGATAGATACTGACTGTCGACCATATATGATCTTCTGATGCTATTACCAAAATGCCAAAAAAACATAATCATTAAAATGCACAGAGTTATCAATAGAGTCAGATACCCACCATGAATAAATTTGATCATGCTGGATAACAAAAACAACGATTCAAGCAAACCGAAAAAAATTAAATAAAGGAGAGCCAAAGTTTTTTTATTTTTCATGAGCAAAAATTCGTGCAATAAAATCGTTGTCATCAACATCGTAACGATGATTGCCAAGCCATAAGCTGCTTCCATATGCTCGGAGCTCTTAAAAAACAAAACTATTAGCAATGTAGTAGCGCAAAGCAGCCAATTAACAGTTCCAATATATGATTGACTTTTTATTTTTCCCGGATATCTAATTTTCAGTCTCGGAAGAAGTTTTAAACCAATTGCTTCGCTAACCAAGGTATATGATCCGGTAATTAAGGCCTGCGATGCAATAATAGCAGCAACAGTTGCGATTACAATAGCTGTCGGATGAAGTTCCTGCGGAAGCATACTGTAAAAAGGATTTATATCAACTGAAACATTTCTGTTTTGAGCAATTACCCAAGCTCCTTGTCCAAAATAGCTTAGCATTAGAGACAAATAAACAAATGGCCAAGTTCGATAGATGTTGTCTTTGCCAACATGCCCCATATCTGAATAAAGTGCTTCAGCACCGGTTGTTGCTAGAAAAATGCTGCCAAGGATGAAAAATCCCATTTTATTATCCGAACTAAAGAGAATCTGAACACCATAAATCGGTGATAAAGCCTTCAAAACTTCCCAATGGCCAAACATATTTACTAATCCAAAAATTCCGATAAAAGAGAACCAAATAAACATTAAGGGACCAAAAGCTTTTCCAATCGAAGATGTTCCAAATCTTTGAAAAAGGAAAAGAACTATCAAAATACTTATAACAATCATAATGATAGGTGTCTGTGATTGTCCAAGCTTGAAGAGACCGAAGTTTTCGCCTTTCAATCCTTCAATAGCGGACGTAACAGTCACAGCAGGTGTTAAAGTCCCATCAGCTAAAAGTGCTGCTCCACCAATCAAAGTCGGGAAAAGCAACCATTTACCTCTATTTCTAACTAACGCGTATAAAGAAAAGATGCCACCTTCATGGTGATTATCCGCCTGCATAGCTAACAAGATATATTTCACCGTTGTAATTAGCATCAAAGTCCAAAATATTAATGAAAGACAGCCGACAATATAGCTGGGACCGGCATTTTTCAATCCACCTGCGTCGGTTACAATTGCATTCATAACATATAAAGGCGAAGTTCCGATATCTCCATAGACAATTCCTAATGCGATTATCGGGCCAATAACAGTTCCCTTTGTGAAAATCTTTTTTGCCATTTATTCACCAAGTCAGTTCCCTTATTAGCGCTGGTATTTACAATCGAAACAGTGCTATTAAATTAACCAGAAAACTATAACACTTAAACAAATTAAAGCAATAAAATAAAAAATTCAAAAATAAAGCAAAAAAATTATTGAAATTGTAAAAAGCAGCGTCGAACAAAGGCCCAGTTTTCCTGGTCATTTAAATCAATCATCGGCAAATAACGTTGCATATCAAGGAACATACGTCTCTCGTTAATATGAAACCATTCTTGCTCGTCATCGTCATCGACAAAGGTATTGAGATAAAAGGGATCATCAATATTGATTAAAATATCAACGATTTCGTCTTTTTGTGTTTGCGATAGTGTCACGGCTAGTTCTCCTTTTTGTACATACTTAATACCATGAATTAAGCTTGATGTCAAAAAACAGAAAGCATTAATCACTTGACGGAAATTATTTTCTTTTATATAGTTAACTAAAGTAATTAGTTTTGTTAACCATAATAAGGAGTTTCAAGATGAGAACAATTAGTCAGATTTTTTCAGAACTATACGACAAAGTCCTGATTCGTTATCAGAACAGCAGTCAACAAAATCAGCAATTACCAGATTTATCAGCTAATGACGAGCATTATATTAACCTTTTATACGAGCTCAAAAAGCCAATCCTGACAAGTTTTGCAGAAAAAGCACAAATATCAAAACCAGCTGCTACAAGAATCATTCACCGCTTTTTTAAAAAAGGCTATCTGAGTAAGCAGCCCTCTTTGACGGATAAACGGGTTTCGTATTTGAAGCTTAGCAAAGAGCTTCAAGTTTATTGCCGGAATAGTTATAAATTATTCGATCAAGTATTTCTTGACTGCATCTCTGTCCTTTCAAAAGAGGAACAAGACCAGCTTGAATATCTAATCAACAAGGTAAATCAAAAAATATGAATTCTAAAAAGGTTGAACAAAAAGCATTAATTGGTGGTATTTTCGTAAATTTTCTGATGTGCTGTGCTGGTGCGCTCGTATACAACGCCACTCAAATAGAAGCCCTATTCGTTGATGCCTATTTTTCGGCGATAACACTTATTTCCGGTGTTTTCTCTTTGATTGTTTCAAAAATAAGTGCACGACGCAGCAAAAAATTCCCAGAAGGTTTTTTTGTATTAGAACCGCTATATTCACTGTTTCAATCATTACTGACAATTGTATTATTAGCTGTCTCCTTAATTAAAGTGAGCCTCAAAGCCTACCGATACTTTGTCGATGGCCAGGGAAGCTTAATGAATGTTGAACCGGTGATTCCCTATGAGATTGTCATGGTTCTTTTGTCTTTAGGCTTATCCTATTATTACAACCGGCAGAATAATAAAATCAATCGTCTTAGTATGATACTTTTTTCGGAAGCAAAAGGCACTTTGGTTGATGGCCTTATGTCTCTAGGAATCGGAATATTTGCTTTCATTTTATTCTTTATCAAACAGAGCTCTCCATTTGGATTCTTACGCTATACAGGTGATTTTTTCATAACATCCTTGCTTATTATGTTGACGATAAAAATGCCTTTTCAAGTCATTAAGAGAGCTTTCAATGAAATTTGTGGTGGTTTATTGTTGGACCAAGATATGCAGAAATGGATTGAGAATTGTCTAAAAAAACATCTGTTGGAAATTGTATCAATCAAAAGCTGTCTAATATATAAAATTGGGATGTCTTTTCGCATTGATGTGTTTATCAAGGGCAAAGCAAAATTAATCGACAATGAAAAATTATCGAGGAAAAAAGTTCTAATTTTAAAAGAACTATCCAAAAAACTTGAATTCGTCCATTTAGAATTTTGTTTATGCTGAATTAAGGTATTTAAAGATTAAAACTGACGAATGGCGCGCAAGAAAATGAGAACAGTTAATCTAAAAAAATTAAGAGGAATAGGTGCAAAGAAACATTTATTGATCATATCTTTGGGGGCAATTTTAATGATTGCCGTTTTTTCAATAAGCATTTCCAATGAGATTGCCAAATTGAATTTGGAATACGATTTAGAGGATGGAAATTTTTGGTATTATAAATCTTCAAAAAACCGAACCATAAAAAAAGCCCTCTTCGACGATAATTCTTTAAGTCTGAGTTACCGTGAAAAAAGGCAGCAATTTTCTTATCAAAACTTGGATACTATTCACTACTATATCAGCAATAATACAGGCCACAATTTTATTTATTTAAAAAACAGTTTTTCTCGACAATTCGCAAAATTTAAAATTCTAAAAAGTGCAAAAAAATTTAAACTTATCCCGAAAAACAGTTTGGCCAAAAAAAGTGAAGGCATGATCACGCTGTTTAAATAGTTTCTTACATATTTGCAACGAAAGACTGGCTCAAGAATTGTTTTCCATATCATATGAAGGCATTAATAAAATAAAACAATACGGTTGTTCCTTTAATTCTTATTTAGGGATTTAATTAAATTATCCAACTTCGTTTGCGTATATTTTCCTTGGCTAATAGCAACTAAAGAACTTAACTTAATGCCTCCCAGTATTGATTCTCTGTCAACGCCAAGACTATCAGTATTACTTCTCTCGGTAGAATTAATTATCATTGAAACAATTGCTTGGGATGCGGGCTCATGCATAACATCCGCGATTGTTGAATCTAAAGTGTATTTCTTCTTTAACTTGACAGTTGATTCAACATTAATTGTTTCATTTAGAAGAATATCGCGAGAAGATTTCCCAACTAGTATTTCAAATTCTCCACTTTTTACATGCCAATCATGCAGACTAACGTCATAATATGCGAACGCTCTCTTTCCGAGAGTGAACCTTACAGACTTTTCTTCATCTGGCTCAAGTTCAACTTTTTTAAAAGCTTTTAACTCTTTGAGAGGCCTGATTACACTGCTATTAATTTCTTTTACATAAAGTTGAACAATTTCTTTTCCGGTTCTTTTTCCAATATTTTTTACTTTGACAGATACTTGTAATTCTTGAGTATCTAAAAATTTCTTTTTATCAACCTGGATGTTCGAATATTTGAAATCAGTATATGATAATCCATATCCAAAGGGAAACAACGGTTCTATATCAACCTTGTCATTTGGATTTTTGTAGCATTGATCAAAATTTCAAGGAAAAGAATTATGAATCGAAATATATAAGGCAATGCAAACAATATGTAGAAAAACATCTTTTTCAGCATTTCAGTTTAGATGACATTGCAGATCAAATTTCCATCAACAAATGTTACTTAAAAAATCAATTTTCAAAGCAGGAAGGAATAAGTCTGAAAAGGTATATTCACAAAGAGCGCATCAAAGCAGCCCAAAATATGCTTAAATTTTCAAATCAACCGATTTCAGTAATTGCTAATTATCTTTGCTTTGATTCGCAAAGCCATTTTGGAGCAGTTTTTAAGAGCATTATTGGTATGACTCCATCAAATTATCGTATGAAAAATATGTTAATAAGTTCTCAGCAAAATCAAGAAGCTTAAAAAAATTAATCATAAGTATATAAAAAAAGACAGAAAGTTTAAAGCTTTCCGCTTTTACATTAAAATTAAAAAAATATTAAATCAGGTCAATGCAAATCCGCGCCTTGTGAAGCAATGACTTTTTGATACCAATAAAAAGAATCTTTTTGGAAACGATCAAGTGTTCCCTTTCCTTCGTCATCACGATCGACATAAACAAAGCCATAGCGTTTGGACATTTGACCGGTACCAGCTGAAACAATATCAATGCATCCCCACATGGTATATCCAATAAGATCCACTCCATCAATATTTATCGCTTCATCCATTGAGCTAATATTCTGTCGTAAATAATCGATACGATAATCGTCATGAATTTTATTATTTTTCTTCAATTTGTCATCCCAACCAATTCCATTTTCAACAATCCATAGGGGCTTATGATAACGATCAAATAAAGTATTTAGAGCTAGGCGCAAACAGTCTGGGTCAGTTGCCCAGCCCCATGAATTTGATTTAAGATATGGATTTTTAATTCCTTCTATTAAATTACCATTTTCAGTATTAATTTCATTATGAGTTGTCATGACCGTTGATCCATAACAAGAAAAACTTAGGAAATCAGCTGGGTAATTAGCGAGAAGCTTATAGTCTTCTATCTGATCGTCTAGTTTAATTCCTTCACGTTTGTATTTTTTTAACTGATAGTTCGGATAATGTCCACCAGTTTGAACGTCTGCATAAAATAAGCTTGATTGCAAAGACTCCATAATTTCTATTTGATCTTTAGGATCACAGGTATACGAATAGATTGGTGAATATGCAAGCATTTGACCAACTTTCATTTCTGGATCTATTTTATGTGCATCGCGAACAACTTTAGCACTTGCAACTAGTTGATTATGCGCAGCTTGAGCTTTATTTTGTAAAGTTGGGTTAATTACACCACCCGCTATAAAAGGAACGAATTCCATGCAATTTATTTCATTAAAAGTCAACCAATACTTAACTTTGCCTCGATAACGTTTAAAAACTGTCGTTGCATAATTTTCGAAGAGATCAATCAATCTTCGATTAGTCCAACCGTTATAAGCAATTACCAAATGTAGAGGCGTTTCATAATGCGATAAAGTCACCAATGGCTCAATGCCATATCGTTTACACTCGTTAAAAACTTTATCGTAAAATATCAATCCTTTTTCATTTGGTTTTGCATCATCACCATTAGGAAATATTCTTGCCCAATTGATACTTAATCGAAATGCTTTAAATCCCATTTTTGCCATTAAAGAAATATCTTCTTTGTAGCGATGGTAGAAATCGTTTCCTACATGACTTGGATAATATCGGTCATCTAAAATAGTGGGTTCTGCATCTCTTGGAACTGCGGCCGTAGTGGAAAGAAAAGTAAATTTTGTTGAACCAGTGACACCAGTCTTAGGATTTCTCCAAGTAATTTGGCGTGGAACCGTTAAAGATCCAGCTGTAATCACATCGGCAGTACTAAGACCCTTGCCATCTTCTAAGTAAGCGCCTTCGCATTGATTAGCTGCAACCGCACCACCCCATAAAAAAGATTTATCAAATATCATTAAGTAATACTCCGTTTCTTTAACTTATATAAAATTATTAATTTTATTTCAATGAAAATAAAACGTTGTTTTTAGATTTCATTAATTAGAAGATAATAAATTTAATACTTGTATCTATAATAATCGTTGAATAAACTTGTCATTTTGCCATTGTTTCTGAACCAGTTGCCTTATTTTCTTTGGCAACTAACTGCTTCTCATAAACCTTAAAGAAGGGATAATATACTATAGCTGATGGTATCAACATTAAATAATCCCAAATAGCATTGTGCCAATTCAAAGTAGCTAAATAACTGTTAAATCCCATTGGAAGCAAAGCCAGAATCATAATCCAATTTGGCATTAAAAAACCAGTTTTATAAGCAATCAAACTACATAGCATTACTATTGGAATGTTTAAAACGTATGGAATTGCTAGTATTGGATTGTACATAATTGGCATGCCAAAGGTCATTGGTTCATTGATATTAAACCAGCCAGGGACTGCAGAAATTTTAGCAACAGCACTAATTTGTTTACTTTTAGATCTCAAACCCATCAAAGCTAAAGGCAACGTATTACCAGCACCTCCTGCAATAGTCATACTTCCAAATAAGAACACGGCGTAGAAGACGACTGGTTTTCCAGCTGCATGTAAAGCTGCGTTGGCGGCGGTGTCTTGAATAATTATTGGCGTAAGAACAGCACCTACAATACCAGTACCATGAATACCAAACACCCATAGTAGAGCAGCAAAAATGCAAATAATAAACATTCCTGGAATCGAATTCAAGGCCCCTAAAGGAGCGGAAAGTAAAGCCATAAAACCGGAGCAAACAGTATACTTACCAGCAGTTGAAACATTAACAATTGCCGAGGCGCCAACAAAAATAATTGCATTAAACAGTAATGGCAATATTGAAGAAAAACCATCTTGCAAGAATTGGGGAACGACATCTGGCATTTTGATACGGATATTCTTATCTAAGCAGAATTTTTCAACCTGGACAGAGATAAAAACAACTACAAAACTAATAAATAATCCCTCAGCCCCCAAATAAGACATATCGATACTGTAAGTGCCAGATTTAGTAGCAGTCAATATTCCAGCAACTAATAAAAAAGCGAATAAAGCATCAATTGAATTCATTATCGGAGATTTCATTTTTAAATTTTGTGCGTAATGATAGGCTAAAAATAAAACTACATAAACAGATAACATATTTAAAGAAAATTGATATGGGAGACTTAAATAAGCATATGTTGTACTTTTTGCCGAAATAATATTGAACATCGCTGGTCCCAATACTGAGATAGCAATTTCAGAAATAGCTCCAACCATCAGAATTCCCATCAAAGACATCATCGCGGCCTGTAGGGATGTAATAAATTTATTCGAACCAAGTTTTTGGCCAAAATTTTGTAGACCTTTCATGAATTTACTGTTAAAAAGCTTTTCCATGATTATTTCCTTCCTAAAAATTTGTTTTTGATTTAGACTTTTATAATTAATAATTTTTTTATTTTTTATACAAATTAACGGCAAGTTTAAAAATATTTTCACTATTGCCAACAGCATAATCAAATGATGGAATCGCAGCCACAGGTAAACCGGTATTGCTTTGAATCTCTTTAACTCGGTACGATACTTGCGGTCCCACTAAAATTACGTCGAAATCTTTGTAAAGATCACTATAATCAGACATTCCAACGGCTTTTATTTTCATATTTAAGCCTTTCTCCTCGCTATATTTATCTAATTTCTTCATCAAAATACTCGTTGACATGCCACCTGCGCAAACCAATAAAATTCTCATAATCGTTCCTTCCTTCATATTTTTTTATAAATATGGACCATTTCTTTAATTAATTCGTTAGCCAGCATACTGGTCATAAAATGATTTTGTGCATGGACCAATAAAATACTGAATTCTGTCTTCTTGCCATTAGCCTCTTTAGTAAGTAGTTGAGTCTGAACTTCATGTGCTTGTGCAATTGCTTCATCCGATTCTTTAAGTAATTTTTCTGCTTTCCCAAAATCATGGCCACGTGCCATTTCTAAAGCATTAAACGCTAACGATCGCCCGTCACCAGAATGGGCGATGATTTTCATCGCTATACTCTGAATTTCCGAATTGTAATTACTGTTTGTTTTTTTTGGCATGTCAATTGAATCCTCCAATAGCCTAATTTTTTTTACAACTGTATACTAAAGCAATATCGAGTATATAAAAAACGCTTACATTTACTTGTGTATAAGTTTTTTTGATTAAAAAAATTGATTATGTAATTTAATCTCAAATTTTCTAATTAAAAAAACTTATTTGTTTTAGTGTATAAAACAAATAATGTTAATTCAGATACTGTATAAGAAAGAGTCTATTTCGTATAGATTTCAAAACTTTTTTTCTTTACGATTGATAGGTGCATTAATGACAATATGTCAGCATATAATAGATTTCGAGGACTGTTATGAAAATTGTTAGGCAGTTAAAAATAACGGAAGAACAATTTTACAATTATTTAGAAGTCGAACTTTTAAAAGATATTAACGCAAATACAAAAAGAAATTTGACAAGAAAAGATCTTCAGAGCGGCTTAAAATATTCCAAATTTCAAGCAAAAAGCAAAATCCCTATAAATATCACAATAAATAAATATATTAGAGGCTCAGAATATCAATCAACAACTAAATTACCCACAGATATCATTAAGATTACGTATAACACCACAAAAAAAGACAAAGGATTAGAAATCATATTCGATCAAAATATCGCTGGCTATCTGGTATCAAAGCATAATATTCTTATGCAGTGGTTTAGCGAAGCCATTTATTATGGCAGAATGTCAGATACTCTCTCTTCTATTCAAAAAAATATATTGGATAAACAAAATGATATTACGCGATAACTTAATTAAACTAAATTTGTAATTTTTTTATTATCATGATCATCGTTGCAATTTCATCATCATTAATAATTATTGTAAATTTCTTTTCTATTTTTTTCATTATTCTTGTAATGAGATGATAATCATTTTTAAACATTAAATTTATTTTTTTCTGATTCATGTTATGTCCAAGTTCTTTGCCAGAAAGCGTCCGCTCGATGAGACACCCTAAATGAACAAACAGACCTATTCTTTGGTCTTCGGTTAATTGGTACGAAAGGCATAGTTGATCCATAACCTCTGGTAAGACTATTTTCAATTCAGATACTGAAGTATATTTAAATTGCTGTTTAAAATATTCATATATTTGTTCATATGCTTCATATCGAGACAAAATCGGTTTAAAAGTTAGCACTGAGTCTAAATCCATTTTTGAATTTTCAAAAATTTTATTTATCGAAATGAAAGGTATTCCAAATAACTTTGGGTCGTACGTTCCTACAAAAGCCGAAATATGATAGATTTTACGCAGGTCAATAACTTCTTTAATTAATTTTTCTCTGTTGGAAATCGAAAGCGGAACTACTCTTAAATTTAATTTTGAATATTGTTCTATATAATTTTTAAGTTCTTCAGCTCCTCCTTCACCAGTGTGACAAAGAGTTATGACCGTGTCCTCTTTTTTTTGTTCTTCACCCTGCAAACGATTTATATCCGTATTAATAAGATGATAGACATAATCAATATCTGTTTCCATGGAACTCCGATGAGCAGCATTAATACCAATCAAGGTTATCGGAATTTCAAGCATCCTGATTTTTATATCGGTTTCTTCACTAATAGTCTCTAGCATAGATTTAATTGAACCCATATCATATATGGCAATAACACCTTTACCTTGATTAATTTTTAATATCAAAGATTCAATATCTTCCTTCGCCGTTTTTACCTCCGTCTCTAAATTCATATCGTAAGCAAAAGAATAATGACTTTGAGTTAAAGAATTGGTTGTTTCCATCAACGATTTAGCAGTTCCATTACCATGCATAACATACAAAACCACCGGATGCCTGTTATCGTTCTTTTCTTGAGGATCAACAAGAAACATTGTAATTAAAGCCACTTCTTCAGTTGATATTTTTAATTCCAATTCATCCTGCAAAATCTGCGATAATTTTACTGCCTCTTTGTACTCTAATGGATACTGAAAAATTAGTTTTCTAACTTGTTGCTTATTTACTCTTTCGTTATTATTTTGCAGAGCTAGTAATGAATTGATATGGAGACATAAACCATAAAAAACATTTCCGCCAAAATCTCTGTTCAAGTTCTTTTTACAAGTGTTCAACCAATTTTGAACAATTGAAATTATTTTTGGGTCAACCACCTTTTCAAGTTTTTTTGGATTTGAATCTGTATTAAAGCTTGAATAATTTTGATTATTAAATATTTCTTGAATATGATTATTAATAACACTTTTAATACTTCCGTTACTAATACCTTGGTCAATCAAATGTTCATATTGTTTGTTAATATTCGCATAAAGATCATTCATATTTTTATTTGAAAAATCGTTTTGCAAATTGGCTTGATAATCATAAAAAGCCTCATTCATACCTTCAAAAAAAACTTTTACTACATGAGAATTTTCTTTTTCTTTAAGAAGACTTTTTCTAATAGTTGCATTTAAATCGTTCGGATAAACATTTACATTTTTATGTGAAATATCAACCACGCGGACATATGCATTTGCACAAGCCATAAGAATTGCAAGAGATATATTTTTAATATTGCAATCATAATCAGCTAACAAAAGTGCTTTTAAGACATCAATCGAAACAATTATATTTCGCTGCGCATTTTTAGCTTCAATAGAAAAAAAGAGGTTAATTAGTGCAAGTTTTTCAATATAAGGGCGTTCATCCAATGAAGGTAATTTAATATTCACTTGTATTTTTTGTTCGATTTGTTTGTTGCTTTGTTGAGAGCAAGAAAGTATTAGAAAAGTTTTTTTGGATATCTTATTATTTGATTCATGAACTTGGTTTAAAACATCTTGTTCTCTATCCAATAGATCTAAAATACGAGATTGTTGAGCTGAATCAAGAAAATCATAATGATTTAAAAAGAGAATTCCTCCACGCGCTCTATCAAAACAGCTGTTTTCAAAATCCCCATTAGGACCAAATAACTCTTCATCTAAAGAATGGATATCTTTTGCAAAATTGCGACAGTTAATTACTATGTTCGGTGCATCTAATGAAAGAACGTTATTGTCCTTAGCAAATTTTATTATTTGAGAAACAAAAAATGAAGTTCCGCTTCCAGGTTTAGAAAAAATCTGGATATTTAAACTTCCATTCGGGTAAAGAGCAGCCGCTTTTGCCAATTGGCATGCTTTTTTCAGGCTGCCATCATAACCAATTAATGAAGTAAAGGCGTCTTTTTTCTCTTGTTCGGCTATTGTATAAAGTACCGGACGTGTATCTGTTTTTTTCAGGAGTCCTTCATTCACCAATTCATTTAACGAAGTACTAACATTAGTTCTTTGAAGCTTAAGTGCCTCAGAAATAAATAAAGTAGTTATTCCTCGACCAGAACCTGGTTTTGTATAAATAGTTTTCCTGACAAAATCATAAACAATATCTTTACTCTTTTGCATAATTAGTTGCCTCAAATAAAGTTATAACTTCATGCTGCCTAATATATCTATTCGAATATATATTACGCCAAATTCTCGGACAAATAAATTTATGAGTAAACTGTCTTTAATAAAATTAATTCATAATACTAATTATTAGTGCTATTTATATCGGTAAATCTTTTTTGATAAAAATTGTTGTTCCGGCAATGTAAGCTAAAGCGCCTATTCCAGCCAATATTAGCGCTTTTATAACAAAGTCCGAGTTACCAGCAATAATAGATGTCAAATCATAGAGGGTAACTATTGTGAAGTATTTGAGATCGGCCAACTTTTGGCTAAATAGTGGAATTAAAGATATTAGCAGAAAAGAACCAACTATAAAGCCTCCAGTTCCAGTAGCATATTTAGAAAGGTTGAAAATACACGAGGCTAAGAAACAAATGCCACTGAAAGCCAATGTCAAACAAAACAAGCCTAAATTAAGTTTTACAATCATTTCCACATCGCTTGAACTAATACCGTTAAATGCAATTAAAGCAGAAATAGCATGAGCCAAGGATGTCACAAGGAACATGGCAAATAGAGAAACTATAAAAAAAGTTGCTTGCGTGATAGCTACTTTGATACGTTTTACCGGCGTTGACAATATATATGCCATTGTTCCTCTGTCGACCTGAGCCGCTAATAGTTTATTACCAGTCACCATAATATAAATGGCTGATAAAATTTCCGGCAAAAGATTGTAGTACATTTGTCCCGTTGCTGCTACTTTAATTCCTATGCTTGATAGCAAAATAAGCATAGCTGCCTGTACAGCAGTAATCACTGACCAGAGGACAATATTATTTTTAATCGTTTGTTTCATTAAGGTCCAACTAATCATTATGCGACCTCCGTTTGATTGTATTTTTCCTTAAAATATGTTTCCAAAGTCAGTGGCAGCTGCGAAATGAATTTAACTTCCATAGTTGAAAGAACACGAAACAACTCGTTGATTTTCGTATCAGAAATACTGATAGTGACTTGATTTAATTTTTCTTGCAAACGGATCATATTAAAAGGATGTCTGAGAAATTTTTTGTAATCCTCTTCTTTTACAAATTCAATTTTGTATTCTTTGGTTTTTTCGTTTCCGCGAATTTGGTCAATCTTAACTACTTGAATAATATGTCCATTTTTTAGAAAGGCAACACGATCACAAGTACTTTCTAATTCGTTAAACATATGACTACTCATAAATATAGTCTTGCCTTTACTTTTTTCCTTTTTTATCAAATCGATGAAAACATTTTGCATTAATGGATCCAATCCGGTAGTTGCTTCATCCAATAAGAGAATTTCTGGATCCGCCATAAAAGCACTGACTATAGCAGTCTTTTGCTTCATACCTTTACTCATCCTTTTTAAATTAGCGCTTGGATCAAGATCAAATTTTTTAACAAGATCATCAGCAAATGACATATCGTCAAGATGCAAAAAATTTGCTTGTGTGTTTAGAAAATCTGTTCCGTTTTTAGCGTCGGGAAAGGCAATCTCTCCAGGAACATAACCGATGTTTTCTTTTAATTCAGCAGAATTTTTCCAGCAATCTTCGTTCTTAATCAAAGTCTCTCCTTTGTCAGACTTTAAGAAGCCCATCAGATGCCTGATTATAGTAGTCTTTCCGCTACCACTAATACCGACGATACCAAAAACTTCGCCTTTATTTATAGACAAATTAACATCGAAAACGCCTTTCTTTGATCCATAGTCTTTTGTTAGATTGTTAATTCTAATAATTTCTTTCATTTACTGGCCTCTTTTATCGTTTTCTTTGCATAGAAATGCATAAAATAATTTTCCAATGTGAATTTCTTTTCCTTAAAATTAAGGATTTGATATTTAGTTAAAACATTAATCATCGAATTAATCTTGTTATCTTCGATATTTATTTCTAGCATTTTGAGTTTTCTATCTACGGAATCAATATCAGCATTGAACTCTTTTGAAAAAGCAGATAGATCTTCAAAATTTTTAAAAACAATTTGATAGGTTTTGCGACTACTGTGATGAATGTCCTCAGCCGCAACGACAGAAACTATTTTCCCATCTTTGATAATGGCAATCCGATCGCAAGTCGCATCTACTTCACTAAACATGTGGCTGGACAAAAGAATAGTTTTCCCACGTTTTTTCTCATCCTTTAAAAAATCAATGAATGTTTCTTGCATAACAGGATCAAGACCACTAGTTGGCTCATCAAGTATCAATATTTTAGGATCAGTTAAAAACGCGGCTACAATTGCAAGTTTTCTTTTATTTCCCAGACTCATTTTTTTCGTTTTGTCCGCTGGATCAAATTGGAATTTGCCTAAAAGATAACGAAGTCGTTTATCATCGTGGTAATTTCTTAATCCTTGGATCATCCGGATAAATTGCCATCCGGTCAATCCGTCGGGTAAAGCAACTTCGCCGGGAAGATAACCAATGTCCTGAAGAATCGTACTCGCTCTTTGAAAACACGGCATACCATTAATAACTGCCTTGCCGGTTTGCGGATTTGAAAATCCCATTAAATGTCTAATCGTTGTTGTTTTGCCAGCTCCATTGGGACCAACGAACCCAAATACTTCTCCTTGTTCTATTTGAAAAGAGACTGAAAAAATTCCACGGCCATATCCATAATTCTTTGTTAAATGGTTCACTTCGATTACTGCCATATAATGTTTTTCCTCCTATGTGGTCTCATGATATGATTCGTACCTTTCGCCAATGGTAAGGAAATGTTAACCGAACCTTAATTTGATAAGTTTTAAACCAATAAAAAAAGAATGGAAGATAATTTTCCATTCTTTTTTATTTAAATTTTTGGGAAACCTAAATTTTTAATTTAATAGTAAAAGAACTGCCAATTCCCAGTTGACTATCAACTGATATTTCTCCATCCAAAATACTAATAATTTTTTTAACCATCGAAAGGCCTAGACCGTTTCCTTCTTTTGAACGCGAAGTATCGCCTTGATAAAATTTATCAAAAATATGATAATGAGTTTTTTCATCCATGCCACAACCATTATCTTGTATGGAAACAATGGCATATCCTTCTTCTTTTTTTAAAAAAATCTTTATTTCCCCACCGGAATCGGTATATTTTACTGCATTAGAAATCAGATTATTCCAAACTAGTTCAAGCAAACTTTCATCATAAGAAATCGTAACATCGTTAAGATCGGCACTAATCGTAATTTTTTTATCCGACCATAAATTTTCAGCGAATATAACACATCGACGAATCTGTTCATCAAGAGAATAAGGTTTTTCTTTAGGAATAATTTTCAAATGCTCAAGTTTGTTCATATTTAAAATATCATTGACTAGTTCGGACAAACGCCGTGCTCCTTGAATAATCGTTTTAATATATTTTGAGCGTTCTTTTTCATCAATGTTTTTGCTTTGCAGAAAACTCGCATAATTTTCAATTATGGCAATTGGTGTTTTTATTTCATGAGAAACACTTGAAATAAAGTCTGTCTTTAATGTTTCGGTAGTACCTAATTCTTCAGCCATTTTATTAAAATCTTCATACAGAATTTCAATCTCGTTCTTTTTTTTATTGCCAAGATACGGTTTTAATCTTACAGAAAAATCTCCATTAGTTATTTTTTGTGCTGCATCCTGGAGCCTGCGAATCGGACGATTAATCCGAAAATATTGAAAGGCGGCTACAATAATGCAGATCGTTACACTTACAAATACAACGTATCCCAACATAAGCAATGATGCCTGGGAAGGAGAAGATGCATTATTTTTTTTAACGGCTGCCAAAAGAATTCCACTGTAACCGCCACAGACAACTATTGTGGCCAAAAACAGCAATAAGTATTCTTTGATAGAAATTACTTTTGCATTTACCTGTTTTCTTTTATTTTTCATTTGGGCACTGCTTTGTATCCTATTCCTCGAATTGTCTGAATTTCAAATTCGTCGCAATTAATCAATTTTTCCCTTAAGCGTGCAATATGAACATCGAGCGTACGGGATGTCGTGTCTGAATCCAATCCCCAAAAAGAATCCATCAGTTGGTTTCTGGTAAAAGTTCTTTTCGGGTATGAAAGTAGTTTGAACAAAATGTTAAATTCTCTAACGGTAAGAGGTATTTCATCGCCATTAAAATAAGCAGTCATTTCCTCTGCATCTATATAAAAATTACCGATAGTGACTTTCTTTTCATTAACAATATTGGCCCGTCTTAAAAGCGCGCCAACATGCAGTAACATTTCATCAAGATCCACCGGCTTAGTTAAATAATCATCAATGCCGATACGATAACCGTGTTCTTTTGCGGCAAAGTCGTTTTTTACCGTTATAAACATAATCGGAATCATTTTATCGTGTTGACGTATCAATGACACGAATTCAAAACCATCTATTTGCGGCATCATAATGTCAGAAATAATAAGATTGAACTTAACATTTTGTATCTTATCAAGAGCTTCCATAGCATTTTTACAGCCGATAGCATTATAACTATTAGAATTCAGTTTTGCGCACATGACATAATTAAGTTTTTCATCGTCCTCTAGGACAAGAATATTAATCATAATGCAACTCCTTATCATGTAAATGATAACTTCATTCAAAGATCGATAGTAGATTTTAAAGCTGCAACCAATCTTTTTTTGACTTAAGAGATAATTGTTTGAGTTTAAAGTCGCTAATTAAAAATAGATATCGACCATAATTCTTTCATCCATAAAAACAAAAAGGACGCAAAACTCTATGTCAAAAACCATGAAAACAAAGTCGGTAATCGGTTCGTTTTAAGAATAATAACGTAAATTCTTGCTTCTATTAGGAAATAAATTTTTATTTCGCCAGAATAGTTTCAAGAAAAGAAATGACTATTTGAATTTCCCCTTCAGTGAATGCCTGCGTTTTTTTGAAAAATATTTTTTTCATATGGCCATGCAATTTGTGATGGAAGTCGACTAGCTCGTGTCCTATAGGGGTCAACCTTAAATAAACGGTTTTCTTGTTTTTATCGTTTTGGTACTTTTTAATAATGCCTTTTTTAGACATCATGTTCACCCGACGAGAAATTCCACCCTGTGATAAACCTATTTTGCTAACGACTTCACTGATTGATAAATCTTGTTTGGACAGATTGTCTAATATCCTTAGGTCATTATGAGTAAGCACGGATATTAAAGCAATCAATTCATTAGAAAAACTGTTTCTGATCCAGTCTCCGTATATATTCATCGCGTTATTTCTGGATAATCTTTCTAAGAGACTGGCGACTTTCTGATATTGTGTATCATTCATACAATAATGGCCTTTCCTTTTAGTTTTATATTACCAGTAATTAATTATTGACACCAGGCCTTCTCACATGTAGAATATATATTACCGGTAATTAATTACTGGTAATATATATTTAGAAGAGAGCCTAAAAAATGAAAGCTTTAATTATAGATAATTTTGATTCCGCACCAAAGTTCGTTGACAATTTCCCTATGCCTGAGACAGATTCCAAATACAACACCTTAATAAGGGTGTTGGCTACGCCAATTGAAAATCTTGATAAAGGAGTTGCATCAGGAAAACATTATTCAAGCAAATACTGGCATCCAAGTTTCCCCAGTATTCCCGGAGCCAGTGCGATTGGAAAAAAAGTCAATACTAACGAACTGGTTTATTTGCCAGCGATGTCTATGCGCCCGCTTAATGGCGGAATGGCGGAATACACAGTGGCTCAAGGAGACATGTTGGTTGAATTGCCTTCAGAAATTGATGTAAAAATGGCAGTGGCTTCATTTTCATCTGCTTTAACAAGCCTGCTGCCATTAAAATACGATATAAATATCGGTTCCAAAGACACCGTGATTGTCAATGGTGCAACAGGTTTCGCTGGAAAACTGGCGATTCAAGTTGCCAAACAATTGGGTGTCAAAAATATTATAGCCACTGGTCGAAACAAGAAAAAATTAGAAGATACTCTGGCTTTAGGGGCAAATCAATTGTTAGATGTTAGTCAATCAGAAATCTCTACAGACAAAATAAATATTAGTGGAGAACTTGTGATCCTAGACTATCTTTGGGGCAAGTCAACAGAAAAACTCTTAAAAAATTTAATTCCAAATTCTCCAGCTAATCTTCGACAAACGATTATTGTCGAAATTGGTGCAGCAACCGGCCAAAACGATATTATACTACCGGCAACAGCCTTAAGAACTTCTGGAGTTCAATTAAGAGGAATGATGACTAATAAAAGTTTAGCCAATCGAACAAAAGCAGCTGAATTTTTGTGGAAATGGTTGATCAATAAAAAAATTTATGGTGATACTTCGGAAATCTCTCTTGAAGAAACCGCGAAAAACTGGTTCGACACTTCAAAAAACGGCATCAGATCAGTAATTACTTTTTAGTAGGTCTTTTCAAAAGAACTACTATTTTTCGTTAATGAAAAACAGCCGAATAACTATAGCTAGATTAGAAATGATCTATTTTCATATTTTTAATTTAATAAACAATTAAAAACCGCAATAATAATGCGGCTTTTTGCTGAACAAACAAAGTTTCAATTATCAAAATTGGAAAAATCGTTTTTTTAAAATATTTAAAATAATTTTTTGTTATATAAAGATAAACGTTTAACTTTATAGTCCAAAAAAAATAATTATCAATTTTTCAGTCCTTTATTTTCTATATAGACACTTATAAAATAAGAAATAATTATCATGAATAATGTGAATATGATCGCCATCATAATTACTTCGTTTCTGTTGTTAGTAACAAAATTAGTAACATTTAAATTAAAAGTCCGGAGTTTAACTACTTGGCCAATTACCAAACCAAAAGAAAAAATTATCATAACAAATGTTTGCATTCCGGCCATACCCATTAAATAAGATAAAGGGATCGTTAAAGTAACAAAAATCAACAGAAAGAAAAATAATATAATAGCTAATCCTAAATTTCCTTCGATAAAATCGATTTTATTAAAATCACCGTTTATTTCAGTAACTAAAAAAGAAAGAGAAGAAACAAAAATAATTAGTAAATATTCAAAGATATATCGACTGGCAATTATTTTATATTCCGAAATCCATGTTGAATGAATAAATTCAGACCAGTTATCATCTTTATCTTCAAAGACCTTTTGAGCCGTGAAAAATATAAATAAAGCAACTACCATATTTATTAACTGACCATCGTTAGATCGCATTAATATGTTTAAAATTAGCACCAAAAGAATCGGAATAAAGAATTTTTTTTGACGAAAAATGCCGATAAATACATAAACGTCTTTAAAAATCAAGCCTTTCATCATAATAACCCTTACATCTTTTCCAAGATATCTTTCTTATTATTTTTTTGGGAAGGAAGGACTGATAAAGATCCATCTTTCATTACAAAAATTTCATCGACCGTGCCAAGGATATCATCGAGGATATGAGAAGCAATAATAACCGACTTCTTTTTTAAATGAACAAATTTTTTTAATACTTCAATGATTTCGTTTCTATCAACAGGATCAACACCACTGGTCGCTTCATCCAAAATCGTCAATTCACTATTTCTGTTTAGACAAACAGAAATATTTAATTTAGCACTCATTCCGGTGGACATCTTCCCAATTTTCTTTTTCAAGGAACGTGTAATTCAGTTAATAATTTAAAAAAATTATGTGTGAATTATTGCCATCTAATAGTATCCCGATAATTACTAAAACTAGACTTGGCAATATAGTTATTAAAAGATTTTGGCAATAATTTTGATTGTTATTATAAGAAACGACAGGAATAAGTCCATATTGAAATGACAAAGATGGATTTCGATTAAATATTATTGCTGGTAACCAATGCAAAATTTCATGAAAAATTACTACTGCAAACATAATTAATATATATTCAACAAAAAATATCAAACCGCTAACAAACATTGGATCGCGATTTTTGCTTTCTGTTTTTTGAAATTAAAGTAACCGCAAAAATCCAGATGATAATAAAAATTAAATAGATAATTAAAGCTTTCCAAGTCATTGATAAAACAGTGTCAATTTTTTGTTTTGTCATAACTGTCGTTATTTTTAAGCCCATAAATGTAACTATCTTGCTGGAAGAATTGATTTGAAAAAGTTCAATCACATAATCCAAGACGAAAATTGCAAACCAAACAGTAGATCCTATTGAAGTATATTTAATCTGTTTCATAATTTAGTCTCTTTACTTTCGATTTTTAATAAACAATATAAAATAACTAATAAAATAAATAATGCTAGTAACAAAGATCCTTTGACATTGATGGAAACAGCAAGTAGGACAATAACTACAAAAGTAATAAAGAATGAAACGGTTTCATTAATATTACTTTCAGATTTTGGGAAAAGCAATCCGGCTGTAATTGATGAAACAAAAATGCAAATTCCAAAAACATAAGGATCAAGTGAGTGGATCACCAATATCCCTATCAGAAGAGAAGGCACCATCAAAGTAGAAGAAACAAACAAAATTGAAGAAAATTCATTAAAAGGAGTAAGCCTAAGGATGTTAAACAATTTTTTGAACTTTATCGTTCCCTCAGAGTAACAAATTCCTGAAATCCCAATCATCGGAAACAAGAATGCCAGCGATTGCATCGCATTATTTAAACCGTTCTGAATAACTAATATTCCCAACGTTAAAATTGTAAAACCCAAAAAATAAATGAATTCTTTATGACGAATAACCGGTGGAAAAGATAAATTTAATCCATCATTATTTAATGGAAACAAAAAAATGAAATTAGTTCTTGCATAAGAAGCATCTGCCTTTATAGAATTTTTTATCAAAAAATAATTTACTATCAGAAGTAACATCGATAAAGAAAAGATCGACAAAATAATGTTTGAAATACTAAAAGAACTTTGTCCAACTGTATAATCAACAATGTAACGAAGACTAGTTGAATATATTATTGAAATCATAGATAAAATAAGATCCAAAGCAAAAGATACTAACGAACGATTTTTAGAAAATAACTGAATAATAAAATGATATATCCAAGAAACAAGCAGAAAACCGTCAATAAAAATAAGATGCAATGTGATCAAAAATAAAAATGACATAAATAAAGTCATTGGAATTAATTTCAATGCCGGAAGAACAACAATCATTATTAATTCAAAGAAGAATAAGGAAACTGATAATCTAAATATATTTAGGCTAACTTCAACTTCTCTAAGAGAAAATGGTAGTATCTTAGCAAAATATAGTGAGTTCTTGCTCAAGGATATTGTGGAATTTATAAAAACGAAAAATATAATGCTAATAACAAATGTTAGATTTGTATAACTACTCAACGTGACCTTCGATGCCATCAATATAGACTTTGATGAAGCATCTTGTGTGCCTTGTGCTAAATGTGCTACTTCGATCATATTGTAATAAAAATAAATAAAATATAGAAACAGAAATAAAATAATCAGTACATATCTGTTTATTTTTTTTCTGAAAAAAGGACGATTAAACAACCCGTGGAAACTATCTAAATAAAAGAACCTAAGAAGGGTCAAAATATTTTTGAACTCTATCGAGTTTTTCATGTAGTGGCCCTTCTTTTTCTATAATATGAGTCAATTCATTCGGAGATCCCGTAAACGGGATTAGTGCCCCCTCGCGCATTAATCTGATATCGTTAGGAAACCTCGTTAAGGTACTAGGCTCGTGTGATATGACAACAAGTTTTCTTTTTTTACCGAATATCTCAAAAATATTCTGAACCAAAAGAGTTGATTCAAAATCCAATCCGCTAAAGGGTTCATCAGCCAATAAATATTTTGGTTGGACACTTAAACCAGCGGCGATCGATATTTTCTTTTTCATTCCAAACGAATATGATTCAATTAATTTTCCATTTATATCACTAAGCCCTAGCGTATTAAATAAAAATTTGAACATTTCATAATCACCATTTGGATACCTTTTCATAATAAAAGATCCATACTCACTGCCTGTCATGTATTCGGGCAGAAAAAAATCAGATGGGACATAAAAAATATGTTTCTTAAAATCCAAGGATTCTAGAAAAAGATCGCCTATTTTAACTTCTCCTTGATCAGCCTTAGTCAAAGAAGTAATGGTATTTAAGAAAGTGGTTTTCCCGCTGCCATTTGCCCCAACAATAACTGAAATACCTTTTTCATCAAAACTGGTTGTTAAATTTTCTAAAACCTTTTTCTTGCCATATGACTTACTAAGATTACGGACAATTAGCATAGTTAACCTCTCTGATAAGAAAAGGCTCAAAGGCGCGCTTCTTGAAAGTTTCTATAAACATAGTTTTAACGCTTGCATCCAATCATCATCTCCCAAGACTTAGGTGAATGAAATTTTATGCCACCTTGAAAATTATATCCGCGGCTAGTGCAATAATATGCGTATGAAAAATATCCAATAACAATCATTAAAACAACAATTATCCAAAACCATTTATTTCGGATAACACTTTCATATTTATTTGTAAGTTCCATTTCATAGCTTGCGATTCCCATTATTAGTTCTCTCCTTTTTCAAGTCCAAGATAAATTCTTTTCTTGGATTAATATAATTCTAAAGGGATATTTTCAATTTGGGAGAAAATCGATTTCTATTCCGATTTTTGGCGATATTCTTGATTTTTCGGAATATATTCCGATTTTTTAAGGGAATGGATACTTATTCATGTAGTTTTCATAGAAGGATGCCATGGAATTAGAGCCAACCGACCTTAAACTTTCGATCAAACGATCATTGCATTGCTTGGCCTGTTCGCGGTTTAAAGTTAAAAGATTTTTCATAAAGGTGAGTCTGAATCTTATGATTAATTTTTCTTGATTTAAAGAGAAATTTTCCAAAATTTTCAAAATATCTCTAGCGCTTTTATAATCATTTCTTCGATACAGGACATCAATAATATTTATAAGGGCCGAAAAAAGTTCTTCCGAATCATTTTTGCTTTGTAAATATAGGAGTTCTTTAGCGATAGTTTTTAGCATTGCAGAAGTCAGTAACAGCGAGTTGTTATTTAAAATAGATATTTCAAAAGAACCCCAATATTCAACATTAATTAGGTAATCATGCAATTTTTCAACCGTCGACTGATCGACCGGATAACTATCATTAATATCTTTGATTAAAGAAATAATCGTTGCTCTTCTAATTAAATTAATCAGATCGTCGTCTTTGTCGGGTTCTTTTTCAACCATCTTTTTTAAAGTCGGCAAATCGTTTTCCCGATAAATCCCTTTAACTCGATTCAGGAACTTATCATAGTTGTCGGACAAAGTCTTCGGTTTTATCCGTTGATAGTATTCATCCAAATTGACATCCATCCGTTCGAGCAAACTGGCCAATTTTAAAAAAGACAAACGTGTCTTTCCACTTTCAAATTTATTAATTGAAGAAATAGAAACAATTCCATTTGATAGTTTTCCAATCGGCAAATCTCTTTGTTTTCTGAGTTGGTGGAAAACGGCTCCCGCTGTTTTTACTGCATTTTTATCCATTTGAAAAAATTATCACATAAGTAATTAAGAAAAAGCTAATTTTTTCTTGAAAAGGTATAAAAAATCGTTAATTATAAAAAATTAAAACAATTATTTCTATTTTTGAGGCTATGTACGAAAAAACGGTGTTTGGCTGACTATAAGATCCGATTTTAAAAAAATATTCCCTGCCCTTTAATAAAAACATGCAAATAGTCAGTTCTAAATCGTTTGATAACATCTGCAAAAGAAAGCAACAAAAATAATGAGAATCCTAATAACATCATAAACTAGTTGGTTTATTCCTTTATAATGATTGTTATTCAGTTTATTTAAAATATAGCTAGGCCAATCAATTTTATATAAAAAGTTTGTTTAATTTATGTATGAGCTCTGGCACTTTTTTTATTAAAGAGCAACGGTTTGTTCAGTAATCATGCTAAGGTTATTTTTTTATTCGGGGTAAATCAACAAATTGAGATTTAAAAAAAATATAATAACAGGCGAATTAGCAAAAGGCACGTCTTGGTTAACACTGGGTAACGTTGTTTCCCGGCTTTTGGGAGCTATTTATGTGATTCCGTGGACTTTGATGCTGGGCGTTTTATCCTTGCAGGCCAATACTTTGTTTGGTAAAGGCTACAACGTTTATCAACTATTTTTAATGATGTCAACGGTTGGACTTCCCTCTGCGGTGGCTAAATATACCTCCGTCTTGATTGGCAAGGAAAAAGATTTATTTTTATTGAAAGCTTTTCAACTAAGCCTATTCAGTGGCCTTCTATTCGGCGTTATCTTTTGGATTTTAACTCCAATTTTGGCTGTCGGAGATATCAATCTTATTCCCGTCCTCCATTCGCTTGTTCCTGCCGTTGTTATTTTTCCTTTCCTTTCTGTATTACGCGGAAAATTTCAAGGACAGCTGGACATGGAAATATTAGCCAAGTCCGACATTATTGAGCAACTAGTCAGAATCATTTATATGCTGATTTCGGCCTTTTCTATTCTAAATATTTTCCACAGTAATTGGGTTAATGTTGTAATTCAGTCGACTTTCGCCGCTTTTATAGGCGCCTTGGCTGCCATCATATATCTTCTTTATAAACTTTATTTCTTTAAAGCTGAAAAAATTCATTTATTCTCGAAAATTGAATTAAGTGAAAATAATTCTCTCGTAAACAGTTTTAAATCATTTCTTCCAATCGTTAAACAGTCGATCCCCTTTGTTTTTATTGGCGGATTTTTGACCTTTTATCAGTGGATAGATCAATACACATTCTTCCCTTTAATGAGAATTTTTCATCCTGATTTCCCCCAAATACAGTTAGAAGATATCTTTGGTAGATTTAATTTCAATGCCAACAAATTGATTATGTTGATAGTTTCCCTGGCCATGTCGGTTGCTTCAACGATCTTACCGATTATTTCCAAAAATTCTTCTAATTTAAAAGAGACGAGAAATTCGATTGCACGAGGAATTAAAATGTTAATTGCCATCGTTTTTCCCTCGGTTTTAATTTTATATGCCCTTGCAAAACCTATTTATATTATTTTTTATGGCAAGTACGGCTCCCTACAGGATTTTGTTCCGATTGTTCAAGTGTCAGCTTTGGTTTCTATATTTATGAGCAGTGGCATGCTGTTGGCGATGATTTTACAAGGAATTGGCAAAACCCGTGTCGTTATCAAAGCAATAATTTACGGAATTATTTTTAAAATATTATTTCAACCATTTTTGATCATAGTATTTCCGATGCTAGGTGCCATGATGGCAACATTTGTCGGTTTAATAGTTAGCACAATGATGATGTTTTCCTTTATAGAAATAAACTATCAAGTTTCCCAGAACATCGAAGCAGACTTTCTTAGCAGCACATTTGTTTCGTCGATAATAATGTTTGCATTAGTCTGCATATCAGATTATTTTACCCAGTTATTTGTTTCGGATTCAAGAATCGGTCAATTTTTACCCTGTTTAATATCATCCTTGATTGGACTTTTTATCATTATTAAATGTTACAAAACGAATGGTATTTTAGATGAAATTCTAACAAAATAACCAATATTTAGTCCGGAATTAAAAAGTGAATAAAGCTTCATTGCTAAAACTTTTTAATAGTGTAACTAAAAAATACTAAAAACTAAATTTCTCGTAATAAACATTTTTTGAATGAATTCCACATTTTCTAAGTAACGTTTTATAGCCTAGCATCATAATATTAGACCCAGACAATAAATAATAACTATTTTCCAAAATGGGAGTCTTTAAAATATTTAGCAACTTTTCAGAATTTAAACGATGGATCGACTCGAAATAATGGAAATTTTTTTGATTTTTAGATAATTGCAAAAGCATTTCCCTATAAACCAATTGGTCTTCCCGAGAAACGGTCCATATGAAATATATTTCTCGTTTTTGAGAATATTCAAGAACCAAGCTGATTAAAGGTACTACGCCAGTACCTCCTGCCAGCATAATTAGTGGTTGTTTGGCATTCGTCTGTTCAATAATTTGTTTATTCAAAGTACCATAGGGGCCATCAATTAAAACTTTTTCGCCAATTTCGATTTTTGAAACTTGTCGCGAGAAATCTCCATCTCCTCGAATAGCCAAAACAATTCGCCTATTTTTAAAATCAAAATCAACAAAAGAAAATGGATGCATTTCTTTCATTTTTTCAAGATTGGGGAAACTAATAAAGACATAATCGCCCGGTTGATACTGTTTCAAATGACTAATCTTAATTTTAGAAAATTCCAAAATCATTTGAGTCATATTCCCACCAATATTTCTAATTTCAATAACATTAGCTTTGCTAAAACGCCAATATTTTGATACAAGAAAACATGAATAACTCAAAAAAGTTATAAAGGAATATAAATAAAAGATAATTGCGAAAGAATTTATTTGCATAATGTAACTAATTAAAAGCACATGAATAAAAACAAAAATAGTTGCAATAAGATTTAAACGATGAATCCAAACACTGGTTTCGTGTTTAAAAATATGTAATTCCAAGAATCTAACAATTAATTTAACCCAGTGGACTCTATCAGTTATCCAGCCACTTAAAAATAAAATAGAATAAGCGGCAGTTCCAATTAAAATCCATAAAGCATAATCTCCAGTGAGTTTGATTAAGCCACTAGATAAATTCATTAGAGTATGTACGTAAGCTAAAACAATTGCTCCAATACCAAGAAGCCCATGAACGAAATACATAGATGGCAATCCAATTATTCGATCTAACCATTTCGGTTTTGTGCTAACAAAAATTACAAATAACATCCAAACATATGCTATCGTGCCTATTTGAATTCCAAGTATAGAGGCAGAAGATTCATTCATTCCAGTCGCAAGCGCTTGAATTAATGGAAGCGGAATAATAAATATTGCTGCTCCCCAAAAAAGTCCTAATAAATATTTATGATTTTTAAGCATAAATTAACTCCTTTTGATCAATAATTTCGTGATTGAGCCAACGTTCAGATTTTTTGTTATAACTTATTCTTAATCCTGAACCGGATAAACGTTTTAACCAGCTATGATCATTAATTGTCGTAGTAGCAATAGCAGTAGCCCAAATATCGGAATAAGTCAATTCCGAACCAATGACACTTGAACTAATGACATTAAAATTTTTTTCTGGTATTGCGCGTCCAGTTGATGAATTAAACAAATGTTCTCCTCGTTGACTAGTTCCAGATGTTGCTATAGCGCCATTTTTCATTCTGAAGCAACTAATAACTTTTTTATTATCAAAGGGATTAACAATCCCTATTTCCCATTGCCAATTATGCTTGTCGGAACTACTAAATTGCATATCACCACCACCATTCAAATTAACAGCTACAAAATTCGGGTCAGATAGAAGCGGCGCAAGTTGAATACGTTCTGCCTTTTCAATTGCCCATCCTTTAACAGCACCGGTTGGATTATATTTTCCAACAAAATTCGCTGAAAACAGTCCTTGCGTCATTTCTTTTGCCCAAATCGACAGAGCAAAAACTTCTTGAAAAAGTAGGTTAGTACCAGTCATTTCAATTTTTCGATGATTATATAAAGTAAGTTCAGAATTTGTTCTGAAAGGAGAAAAAATGTGATCCACTAACACAAGCCATTCATGAATTTTTTTTGCAC
This sequence comes from Oenococcus sp. UCMA 16435, assembly GCA_004010835.2. Classification (GTDB taxonomy): domain Bacteria; phylum Bacillota; class Bacilli; order Lactobacillales; family Lactobacillaceae; genus Oenococcus. The sequence goes on along the minus strand of CP030868.2, from coordinate 1,617,730 downwards.
GTCCCAAAATAACTTCTCTCGTAACTTCGTCATCTTCTTTAACTACAATTTGACCGGTAAAAGGAATATTCATTTCATTAATTTCAAAGCTAAGCATTATATAATGATCAATATTTTTTTTATAAATTTTCATCATTTAAGATTCCGCCTTGTTTAAAGCACTTTGTAAGGATTTAGTAAATCCTTTCCAGGTCTCAGTGGCTCCACTAAATGATTGAATTTTTGAAGAATCATTTTTAACAGCTTCATCCTCATAGGTTGGCAAAACACTAGAATTTACTTGCTGATCGTGAGGATTATCTGTTGGATATTTAATAGTTTGAACTTTTGTAATCTCACCATTACTAATCGTTACTTTGACTTGCACATTCCCCCAACGCATGCTGGCTGATTTGCCGGTGTAAGTTCCATTTTGATAACCGGAGTCCACAGAAGAACTTGAAGACGAGCTAGAAGTGCTTGATGACTCCGATGCATTAGAATTACTTTGTGAATTTACACTTGAATCAATAGCAATATTTTCAGCACTGCTTTTTTTAAAAAATAATAGGTAACCATCAATCGCAATAGCCAAAGTTATAGACAAGCTAATTAAAAATGCGATAATTTTTTTATCATAATTTTATAGAATCTCCTTTATATTAATTATTTTTAAAATAAAAATTAAATAAAAATTATCTAGGCAAAGATAATTCAAAAATCGTGCCTCTTGGATAATTATCCAAAACATTGATTTTAATATGCTGACGATTTGCCAATTCCTTGACAATTGAAAGACCCAATCCAGAACCGGGAATGCTATTGCTACGAGAGGCGTCTGCTCGATAAAAACGTTCAAAAATATGTTTTTTATCATTCGCAGAAATTCCTTTCCCAAAGTCAATAATTCTCATAATCGTTTTCCCAGAGTTTTGCTCAATATTTAAAATAATTGGACAATCCAGCGGACTGTATTTACTGGAGTTTTCTAAAATGGCCAAAATGATTTCATGTATTTGGTCCAAGTCGGCTTTGATATAAATATTGCTGGAAAATTTTGTTTTTATCTTTTGTGGAAAGGGTACGTTTTTCGATATTTCAACTAATAATTCGCTTAAATTTATCTTAGTGATATTCAATTCATCTCGTTCAGCGTGAGATAAATCTAATAGATTTTGTACCAAATGTTGCATTCGCCTTGTTTCATTCGAAATGTAATCGAAAGAGTTCTCGATAATTTCAGGATGTTCACGCCCTCGGCGTTTAATCAATTTGAGATGCCCATTAATTGCAGCAATGGGAGTTTTTAATTCGTGAGATGCGTCTGAAACAAATTGTTTTTCACGGACCTCTTTTTCACTAATCACATCTAAAAGTTGATTAAATGAGACAGCTAACTCATTTACTTCTGTTGGGGAAGTAGGCTCAGGTAATCGGTCTTCCATTCTTTGATTACTCTGCTTAATTTTAAGGCTTACCTTCTCAGTCGCAGAACTCAAATAAGATAGAGGTGTTGTCAATCGTTGTGATAATTGCCAAATTAGCCAAACTCCAAAAATCAAAACCAAACAAATAATAATTAGTAAAGTGTAAAGAGTTATTTTTATGATATTAAAAACTTTATATAAATTAATCCAAACTGTAAAATGATTTCCGTATTGAGTGACAGTCTTTGTGTAGTATAGCTTGTAATGATTAAAGTCATGCCAATTTTTGCTATCTAAAAGATATTTTTTTGAAAAAAATAAATGTTTGTAATTTTTACTAGCAACATGACTAGCACCATCAGAATAAAAAGTTTTTTTCTTATTTGTCTGAGCTTTAATAAAAATAACATCGCTATCAAAAGTGTTGTTTCTAATCCAAATATTCCAATCATGAGCAGAATCAATATTTGTTTTCTTCAAACTTTTAATATATTGATTTGCATTTTGTACTTGAATCCTTATCAGCTGATAACCCAAAACAGTCGGAACCGAAATCACCATCGAAAATGTAATAATAGCTAGCAAGAAAAAATAAGAGCGCGTCATGATTAAGGCACTACTATTTTTTAGCGGCCTTATAAAGGCTAATAGATTATGAAAAAAATTTTTTACTTTGCGCATTATTTTGCCCTTAAGACATATCCAACACTACGAACCGTATGAATAAGCTTCGGATAAAAATGATCATCTATCTTTTGACGAAGATAGCGTATATAAACATCAGCTGTATTATATTGACCGTTAAAATCAACTCCCCAAACATTATCAAGTAAATCATCGCGAGTAAGCGTTTTGCCTGCATTTTCAATTAAATATGTTAAAAGTTGGAACTCTCTTTGCGTTAAATCAATAACCTGTCCATCCCTTGTAACACGGTGTGCGTCTAAATCCAGCACTAAGTTAGATACCTGATATAGTTTTGGGCGTGGCTTATTTTGATGACGAATCGTCACTCTTAAACGTGCTAAAAGTTCTTCAATTTCAAAAGGCTTCGTAATATAGTCATCTGCACCAGAATCTAATGCAGCTACTTTATCGCCAATATCACTTTTAGCGGTCATAAGAATTATAGAAACCTGACTATTTAATTTTCTAATGCGCCGTAAAACTTCGAGCCCATCTCGTTTTGGCAACATCCAATCAAGCAAAACTACATTAATTCGGTTTGAATTCTGTTCAAAAACTGAAAGGCCCATTTCGCCATCACTAGCTGTCAAAACAATATAATCTTCAAATTTAAGTTCCGTCTGTAAATAAGCTACAATAGCTGTCTCATCTTCGATTATAAGAATGATTGGTTTTACCATAATAATTTTTGAACACTCGCTTTCTTGTTTTATTTATAAGGTTTTTTAACTTTAACTATTCTAAATGTCCCTTGATCATCATGAACCCGGTTTTGGGAGAACATGTAGACAAATGAACGCTTGCCCGAGGTCGGATCCGGCATCGATGCCGATTCCTGTCCGAGCTGGTAGTTATGGGTCTTGACTAGCCAGATGGCCTGCTGGTCGTTGGTCGGGTTGGTGACCTTGATCTGATACTCGCCGGGTTTTAATTGATTAAGAATGCTGTACTTTGTATGGCCGGCGTTAATATTGAATGTTTGTTTTGTGGTGCGGTTGGTCAAAGTCGCCACAGCCCGGCTTCCTTTGACTTTCAGGATGGAAAAATAATCATTGGTGGCGGCAATCGAAACATTTTGTGTAACTGAAGAATGAGCTGCCAGCCAAGTAACCTGAGGATTGTACTGGTTGGAAAGCTGGCTGCGTTGGGCAATTGTGGCAATTCCTCGAGAATTAATCAAGCGAGCGTTCATTTTAAGATAAATACCACCCAATGATATAACAGTCAGTATAAAAACCGGTATTTTCCAATCTCTTCTAGACTTCTTTTTTATAATTTTTATTTCAGGGAAACTGTTGGCAATAAGCAAGAAAAGAATCGGTGTAATTGCTTGGCCATATCGTCCTTCTACTTCCCAAAGAAAAGTGTGAAAAGTTATGTAGCCGACTGCTATCAGCAAAGAGAACAAGGACAAGGGATCAACCTCTTTAACTTTGAAGAGTCGATACAAACTCATCAATGCCAGGGAATAAATTGTGACGAAGGCCAGACGCAATACCAAAGAAGCAATGCTCGACCACCAAGCTTGTCCTTTTTGGAACCAAGCCGGTGCCGATACATAACCGCCGGTATACGCATGATTATATTTAGATACATTCAACAAAATAGCAACTTTACTGGTCCACAATTTAATTAGATTAAAAATCCCGGCTTTTTTCAGGCGCCTAGAAATTCCTTTAATATCGGCTTTTTCTCGAGCATTAATATTCACCCGTTTAACTGCCGACTTCGTGTCGCGCCCACTATAAGAGCCATCCCTCTTCAGATTCAGCCCCATATATATCCAATGTGTAATCGGTAACTCATATTGCTCATTATTCTTAAAATTGATTGAATTGTCCAAAAATTTCGTTGCCGGGAAGGCTATCAGAATCGCCAAGATAATCGTTGCCATAGGAATTGCTACAGCACCAACTATCTTCCGATTTACAATCCAGGAAATAAGTAAAGTAAGAAAAGCGGCAATTGCGACGATTAAAAAATTAGGCTTGATAATTTGAGCAAATAAGCACACAAAAAATAGAGCTATCAAACTTGAAAAACGCCATTTCTTTGACTTAAAATCTGACTTTTGCCACTTTAGAACAATGAATAATAAAGCAGATATCGTAAAATAAATTGGCAAATCGGAATAGAAAACTTGGAGATTATAAGTATAGGCATAAGGACTAAACAAGAAAAAAAGTTGGCCGATAAACGGCAAAGCCAAATTACCAGTAATTTTCTTCGCCGTCATCAATAAAATGATTATCATTGAATCGAGAAACAACAGGCTCAGGATGTGAATGGCCAGATTAGGCGTCAAGCCCAGAAGGTTGGTTAACTTAAACCAGAAACCAACCAGGGCCGTTAGCGGAACGTTATTCGGATAACGCCAAAAATAATCACTGGTCCAGTCGATATCTCCGGTACTGACCTGTTCGGCCTCCTGAATAACCCTAAAGGGGTCATGGTAAATTGTGGCCGGCATTGCCGAAAAAACGTAAATCTGAACTAGCACCATGATTAAAAAAGCAATCAGGATAATTCTTTTTAACAAGAACGGCGGTAGTTTTTTTAAATAGCGATAAAGAAAAAAGACCAACAGCGGACCGATAAAAGCAATTGGCAAAAGGATCAGCGAACTAGTATTTTCAAAGGGATAGACCAGATTGCAAATAACCCCGATCAACATCGCAATTGACAATAAAACGATTAGTAATTGTTTGAAAGCGAAAATAACTTTTAATCTTTTAAACATTTGACGAACTATCTGAATTCTTCATTCTTGGAAGCTTTGGTTTTGTATAAAGATCATCTTGGATAATAAAACGCGGCCGACGTTTGACCTCTTTAAAAATCTTGCCGATATATTCGCCAACGATTCCAATGACGATTAATTGAATCCCGCCAAGCAGCCAGATTGAAACCATCAAAGAGGTCCAGCCGGTTTCGGTATGCCCGGTTGCCCAGCGGATCAGACCGTACAAGACGTAAAAGGCCGACAAAAAGACCAGTAGAAAACCAAAAGCAATGATCGAGCGAATCGGAACTTCGCTAAAAGAAGTAATGCCATCCCAGGCAAGCAGAAGCATTTTATGCAAAGGATATTTCGATTTTCCGGCCTGACGGGCTCGGCGCTTATAGAAGACCTTCGTACTCGAGAAGCCGACCAGCGGAAGCATGCCGCGTAAAAAAAGATTTCTTTCCGGAAACTGTAGAAGCTGCTTTAAGACCCGCCGGTCGATTAAACGAAAATCGGCATGGTTGGGGATTATATCAACTCCCAGTTTATTCATCAATTTATAAAACAAATTGGCACTGGCCCGTTTAAAAAAGGTATCGCTTTCACGATTGTTCCTTACGCCATAGACAACATCGTAACCGGCATGATACTTATCAACCATCTCGATAATCGATTTTGGATCATCCTGTAAATCGGCATCGATTGTAATAAGCAGATCGGCATCGACACTGGCCGCCGTCATTCCAGCCCACAAAGCATTCTGGTGGCCATAATTACGGCTCAGGTTGATCCCGCTAACAAAGTGATTACTTTTATGGTATTTTTCAATAATTGGCCAGGTTTGATCGGTCGAACCATCGTTAACTACTAATAATGTCGATCCGCCGCTAATCTTCTTTTCTTCAGATAATTGTTCAAGAATCTGAGTGAGCGTTGAAATTGTAGAATCCAAAACCTCTTCTTCGAAATACGCCGGAATGACGATAACAAGTTTATGCATATTTTTTCCTCCCATAAAAATAAATATTATTTTTAGTTGTATTCAGTCTTTATAATGTTTCATCGGTTTTAAGCCTAGTTTTGTAAAAGACTCCATGCCAATCGACAAAGAAATACTAGCCAAAATATCACTCGGAAAAACTGCGCAAAGATAGATCTTAATTAAAGAAATAACGATTATCCAAAAAACTAACAAAAATCTTATAGTAATTCTAGAAAATAAGTAGCTAAAATTCGGTACGATAAAATGCCAAATAAGAAAGACTAAAATCATAATACTAAATACGCTAACCGACGGGAAAGAATACCTAGCTGTATGGATCAGAGCTCCAAAAGGATGTGGCCTTTTAACCAGTTCTCTAAGTAAAAAGCAAGCAGCATTGCCGGTAATAATTAGCATAACAGCCCAAATAGACTCAGTATACTTTTGTTTGTTCCATAGAAAAAATATAATAATTAGTACACAAAAAAATAATGAAATAATCGGACTACTAAAGTTATTAATTACACTTAATTTCTTGATTAAGTTAGAAGTTTCCGAAGATCCAGAAAAAAACGGAAATGAATTGTCAAAATAAAATAACCAATTACTTTGAAAAAAAATAGATAGCATTAAAATGTAGAGGCAACCAAAGCCACCAAATAAAGATATTTTATCAATTTTATTTAATTGTTTGATCATAATAATTTATCATTTCCCATATTTATAATTATTCAAATAATAACGAAAACCATTTATAATCAACGTCAATAATGATGTAATAGAAATTCCAATTAAAAATAAATCAAAATTATTTTTAACAAATGGTATGCTTCCAAAAAAGAAACCACTTAATGTTATTAATAAAATCCAACAAATTGCACCAAAAACGTTGTATCTAAAAAAGCTTTCATAACTCATCTTGCTAACTCCAGCTGTAAAAGGAATAACGGTACGAATTATAGGTATAAAACGTCCAAAAAATATCGCCATTTTTCCATATTTAAAATAAAATTTCTCAGATTTTATAAGATATTTCGATTTAATTATTTTTTTGAGCCTATTTGATTTAGCAACTTTAATTCCTAAATGTCTTCCGAACTCGAAATTAACATAATCACCTATGACTGCTGAAACGATAAAACCAAAGATGACTATATACAAGTTAAATCCACCACTAAGATTAGATAAATTGCCTGATATAAATATAATTGAATCTCCAGGCAAGAAAGGTACAAAAATTAAACCGGTTTCAGTAAAGATAATCAAAAATAAAAATCCATATACTAATAAAGCATTTGTTTTCATTAATTCTGGTAAAATTTGATCAAAATGTAAATAAGCGATAATTAAACTTATAATCAATGAAATTTCCTTTCACAATGTATAAGACCTTTATTTAAATCTAAAAGTTATTGAGAAGTGACAGTCTCATTTCTCTTAATACCTAAGAAGCTTTTTGCACTTAAAGCAATTAATAAAATTAGAAAAATTGTTAGCAAGAAAAAACCAACGCCTTCTGGATTATGGCCATAAAGACCATAACTACCCCAATCAGCAAATGAAGCACCGAGGGGCCTAGTCATTACATAAGCAGACCAAAAAGTCAAAATCTCAGCTTTTTTAGAGAATACTCGCCAAATAATAGGTATTGCAAATAAAATTAGGAAAAAAAATCCTGAATTTAGAGTTCCCCAGTTCAAGACGTGCGAAGTATAATCGCCTAATGCCGTTCCAAGACCAAATGTAAACAAGATTGTCAACCAATAAAATAATTCACGACGGCGAGTTGTAATTTCATGAACGGAAAGCGTGCCTTCAATACCATACCAAATAGAAAAATTAACAATAAGCAGAATCGCAAAACCGAGTGCAGATATTTCATAAGGGATTCCTAAAGCAATATGAATACTATCAGCTAACATAGTCCCAAAGATAGCAATCAAACCAACTGCGCCCCAATATAACCATATATGATATTTTTGTGAAAAAATTTGTATTCCAATGAGGCTAGCCGTTACTATAATTGTTGATATAACTACTAAATAAGGATTAAAAGTCTGACTTAGAAAATCTGAGACAGACTCTCCCATTGCTGTGGAAATAATTTTCGTAATCCAAAATATGATTGTGACTGCAGCAACTTTATTTGGCAAAGTTTTTTTAATCATTTTATTTTCTCCTTTCAAAAAATTATTAAGTAAATAGTTAAAATACTATCTAGCTGCTAAAAGTTATAATAAACAGCTCTTAACGCTTTCCAATAATAGACAATCTACTTTTATTAGTCCCGTTATTTTTTATGAGAAAATTATGATAATTTATCATAATTAAGTTTTGGTGTAGGGGAAATTAAGTACTTTATGAGAAAATATCAGATATTAAATTCTTCTTTTATATATAATCAATCCTATGTTGACTAATTAATAGATTTTCTATTTTAAAAATTTAAATAAAAACATTTTTATTTATATGGAGAGAAATATGAATTTAGCTGAGAAGATAAATGTTGTCCGGGCAAGTGTGATGGGGGCAAATGATGGCATCATTTCAGTAGCTGGGATTGTTTTGGGTGTCTTTGCCGCGACTCAGGGTCGTACTAATGATAATTGGGTAATTTTTGTTGCCGGATTTTCCGGGACAATTGCCGGCATGATTTCGATGGCAGCTGGAGAATATGTCTCTGTACATGGGCAACGTGATGCCGAAAATGCTGCGATTGAAAAAGAAGAAATTGCTAATCAGGAATCTTTTAATCAACAAATTTCTTTGGTAAAAGATTTTTTAATTAAAGACGACATTTCAAAAGAACTCGCTCAAAGGGCTGCCAGCGAAATGATGAAGACCAAGCCGATTGAAACAGCTGTCCGCGTTAAACACGGATTTAATATTAGCGATAAAATAAATCCTTATCATGCCGCTTTGGCTTCTTTTATTAGTTTCCCGATTGGTGCTACCCTGCCAATGTTGGCAATTTTAATGGTTAACCGTTCTTATAAGGTTGCTTCGACCTATTTTGGGGTACTGCTTGCCTTGATAATTACTGGATATCTGGCTGCTCGGATTGGCAACAATGACCGAAAAAAAGGTATTACTAGAAATGTCCTTTCCGGTTTATTTACAATGACAGCTACATACTTAATTGGAAGGTTGCTGCATAAATGAAAAATTCCAAAAACAAGCAGACTTTAGAGCAGCGTTTAAACAAGATTAGAGCTGGTGTCCTTGGTTCCAATGATGGGATTCTAACGGTTGTCGGCGTTCTATTTTCAACGGCTGCAGCAACGAGTAATAATTTTTTAATTCTGGTTGCAGGCTTTTCCGATTTGTTATCCTGCGCTTTTTCGATGGCAGCTGGAGAATATGCCTCCGTCTCTGCGCAACGCGAGATCGAACGGGCGGTTATCCAAATCGAAGAAAAACAAATCGGCCAGGATAAAGACTATGCTCGTAAAACAATTGCCAAAAGTTATATTAGTCGGGGCGTTAATCAACAGACGGCCTATTCGATCGCTGATGAATTGATTCAAAAACATGAGATTGAGTCGCTTGTTTCCGCTAAATATACTTTAAAAATCGGCGAGTATGTAAATCCTTGGGGGGCGGCTTTTAGCTCTTTGATTAGTGCTGCTCTGGGTGGTTTGTTTCCACTGCTGGCAATGCTTTTATTGCCGAGCCATCTCAAATTTGCCGGAACAATCGTTGCAACGACTTTTGCTGTTGCTCTTACTGGAAGTTTGGCAGCCAAACTTGGCGAGTTTCATTTGCGGCCGGCGATTATTCGAAATATTGTGATCGGACTGATAACTGTTGCAATTCACTACTATATTGGAAAACTTTTTTGATTCTCAGGAGTGCTTATACGATAATTTAACTTGGGAATAGCAAGAAAATTAAGAAATTAATATATAAATAAAGACGAAAATATCCAGGATTAGACCTGGAGATTTTAATTTACTTTAAAAAATTGCTAATAAACGATTACCTAGCGAATATACTTAAATCTCAATATTATTGCAATTATATTCAACCTTTAAAACAAAAAATCAATCATCAACTTCGCAAGTGTTATCAATTAATTGTCCGTTGTGTTTTCTTCCTAATAATATGTGGTCGACATGATTCATTAATTGATTTAGCGTGGTGATAATATGTGGATCATCTAAACTATAATAAATTGATTTTCCCTTTCTCTTTTGACTAATCAATTGATAATCCCTAAGCCGTTGAAGTTGATGGGAAACATTGGACTGTTCAATGTTTAAAATATCAGTTAATTCACTAACATTGAGTTCGGATTGCTCTAAAAGATAAAGAATCTGCACGCGGGTCGAGTTGGCTAGAACTTTTGCAATTTTGGATATTTCATCTAATTTCGCTTGATAAATTAAATTTAATTTTTCTTTCATGTGAAAATGAGGCCTCAATCAATTCGTTAAAATAATAATAGAATAGATTACTGTAAATAGCACCTTTACCCAAAATTTAAGAGGCTTTGGTGGCTTCTTGAAAGGTTTCATACCCTTCACTGGCAATAAAATAAACCAGCATCAAGGCAAAAATAGAGTCGGCCCACCACCAGTCGAAAATAAATGTAAGTAAAGTACCGACCAGAACAGTTCCAGCCATATAAGCACAAGTAATATTACACATTCCATCTTTTTTTAATGAAACAGAAGCCAGTTTTTCACCCAAAAATCTTTTTCTGAAAGTTAAAAACGGCATCAAAATTATCGAGGCAAGGGCAATTACAATCCCAGAAAAACTTGACCTGGCTGCTTGATGAGATAACAGATTATAAAAAGATATTAAGGCTATATAAGCAGACAGTAGCAAAAGAATCGTTCCAACGATCAAAGAGGATCTTTGTTCCGCCTTTTTAATTGCGCGTTCAGAAACATTTTTCACTTCTTTTTTCAAACGCCAAATCAGTGTTGTACCGGAAATAATTTCCAATAAACTATCTAAACCAAAAGCCAGTAGAAGAATTGAGTTTGCCTTAGCGCTGGAATAAAAAGCGACTAGAAATTCAAAAGTCATCCAAGCAATTGAAAAATATTCAACATTAATACTTGCTTTAATAAAATTATTTCGTTGGTTGCTGATAGTTTCCATAAAAGAATTCACCCCTTTAATATATGAATATTATTTCATATGAAGTATAAAACATATTAAATTAGAAAACTAATCTAATTTATTCCAATGTCGCTTATAGAGGCTGAATATCAGGTGATTGAAATGTTTTCATTTAAAAATTATTAAACTCACGAGCATAATAAAATCATAAATAAAGCTATTGATTTGTTGCTTTTTAGTTTTGTTAAATGTATAACGAAAAAAGAAGCTTTAAAGAGTGATGTTAAAAACCCTTAACAAAGTTTATTAATTCTCTTAGGTATTCGTTTTACGAAAATTATCTTCTTTAACTAGTTTTTAGATAAAAAAGGAATGAGTTTTATGCTTTTTTAGTGACTAAAAAATTTAAATATTTTATAAATTTAGGATGATTTCAGGAGGAAAATAAAGAAACAAAAATAATGGAGAATAAAGAATCGGACATATCAAATATAAATTATAATTTGGATTTTTCTATAACAAAATCCAAAACCGAAAGACATTTAAAAACGATAGCTCTCTGCGTCACTCTTGGAGGCTTGCTTTTCGGAGTTGACACCGGAGTTATTAATGGGGCACTGCCCTATATGGCTAAAAAACAAGAATTGAATCTCAATGCGGCAACCGAAGGATTAGTTACGAGCAGCATTACTTTGGGAGCAGCTTTTGGGGCAATATTTGCTGGAAGATTAGCAGATCGTTATGGACGAAAAAGGATTTTATTTTATCTATCGATTATCTTCTTTTTTTGTACTGCAATTTGTTCATTGGCACCCAATGCAATAATTATGATGATTTTTAGGTTCTTGCTCGGACTAGCTGTCGGTGGCGCATCGGTGATCGTCCCAACTTTCTTATCCGAAGTGGCAACAGTTAAACTACGTGGACCTCTAGTTACCCAAAATGAAATAATGATCACCGGAGGCCAGCTGTTAGCTTTTGTGGTTAATGCGATTTTAGGAAATATTTTTGTCAACGTATCCAATATTTGGCGTTACATGATTGCTTTTGGCATGGTTCCTTCTGCCTTACTTTTTATTGGGACATTGATCGTTCCCGAATCTCCCCGTTGGTTGATTATGAAAGGCAAAACCGAAACCGCTCTAAAAATACTAAAAGGAATTCGTTCAAACAAGCAGGAAAGCCAACAGGAAATTACTCAGATTCAGGCTGCTCTAAAAAAAGAAAAAGAAGTCTCCCATATAAGTTGGCATGATCTTAAAAAACCATGGATTAGAAAATTAATTATTCTGGGAAGCGGGCTTGGAATTGTTCAGCAAGTCGTTGGAATCAATATCATTATGTATTATGGAACAACCGTATTGATTAAGGCTGGTTTCACTCACAATATCGCTTTAATTACGAATATAGCCAACGGAATCGTTTCCGTCTTGGCAACCTATACCGGTATGCGCTTAATGAATCACATCAACCGTCGGAAAATGTTGCTAACTGGAATTACCGGTACCGGTGGTGCACTGGCACTAATTACACTATTCTCGCAAATGCTGCCGCATTCAAAACTGCTGCCAGTATGTGTCGTTTTCCTGACACTTATTTTTTTGAGTTTCTTTCAAGGATGCATTTCACCAACAATTTGGCTTTTAATGTCGGAAATTTTCCCTCAGAATCTGCGTGGCTTGGGAATGGGAATCTCGACCTTCTTTCTTTGGATGGCAAATTTCCTGGTTGGTTTTCTTTTTCCAATATTTTTGACCTATTTTGGTTTTTCGATAACTTTTGGAATTTTCGTCCTTTGCAATTTAATTTCTTTCATTTTCGTCTATAAATTCGCTCCGGAAACAAGAAATAAATCACTCGAACGCGTTCAGTTGGAACTTAGAGCGAAAATAAACAAGCATTGATTTTATTATTTCAGTTTTATAAGACTAATTATAAAAGCCTGCTTTAAAGCAGGCTTTTATTTATAACTATCAATAATATAAAAATAACGGAACCAAACATTTTTGCTTGATAATAAACGCAAATAATACTATCAAGAATTCTGTTTAAGAAGAGCGACTTCTTTTTGCGAAGCATTAAATGCTTTTTGGTACCACTGTTCCGCTTGCTGATAATCTTTTGTCACTCCTAAACCATTAGCATAAAGATTAGCAATTGACGACATACTTTCAATAACTCCCGGTGCTGAAACATCATCATCATTCGCTGCACTTTTTTTATACCAACTCATGGCTTTTGAATAATCTTGTTTTATTCCTTGTCCTTTTTCATATATCTGCCCCAGAGAATATTCGCTGGTTATATCCCCTTTATTCGCTGCTTTTGTATACCATTTTACGGCCGTAGTGGTATTAGCCTTTACTCCATAACCATTCAAATACATATAAGCCAATTTGCGATAACTCTTCATGTAGCCTTCAGATATACCCTTCTTAAAATATGCGAGGGCTTTTTTGTAATCTTTTTTCACAGTTTTTGAACCGTTCAAATAAACAGTTCCAAGCGTATTAGCAGCCATGCCGCTATTCTCTCCATGTTTATAAGCTCTTTTTGCCCAATAAAGTGCCTTTTGGTAATTTTCTTTAACACCCATTCCGTTAAGATATTGCGACGCAACTTGGCTTTCGGCTAAGGCAGATCCCAATTTTGCCGATTTTTTCCAATCAGCGACGGCTTTTGTTTCGCTGCCATTATTAAATTCTTTGACAGCCGTATTGTACAGTTTCTTGGCTTTTTCTTTATTCGTTGTCTCAGCAAATACTTGAGAAACAGTTTGGTTATTGCCAAAGATACTGAAGGGCAAACGTGTTCCGAGCAATAAAAGACATATAGATACAAATAAAAAACTATGTTTTTTCATAAATAATCATCCCCTGAAAAGATTTTATTTTAAAGATCCTATTAATTAAGTCATTACTTATGAAGGTTTCAAAACCAAAAATAAAAATTTTAGCTTGCTGGACTATCATCCAGGTTTTGCTTAATATTTGAGAGTTAGTGAAAATATTTTACTGATATACAAATAGTACGCTAATTGTAATCGTTTCCAATAAAAAAATTGATAATTGAAATAATAAAAAAACAGGCCTTCACCTGTTTTTTAAATCTTTTAAAATTTAAGCTCCGCGATCAAAATTTAGAAGTGATTATTATATCCGAGCCGAATTTTCATCCCTGCCTTTGATGTTGCACTTTTTATTCTGTGGCAAGCGAATCAATCGGATCGAGTTTTGCTGCTCTTCTAGCAGGCAGCAAAGCCGCCAAGAAAGAAATAGCAATTGCAATCACAAAGGCAAAAACGACATTGCCAGGTGTAATGACAACCATATTGGCCTTAGCCAAACCATAAAGCAGTTTATTAGCGATTGCCCCAATCCCAAAAGCAAGAACCAACGCCAAAACAGCTGAGAACAAACCAATCAAAACAGATTCTCCGGTGAATAGGCGACTTATATCTTTTTTGCCTTCTCCAAGAGCACGCAGCACACCAATCTCTTTGGTTCTTTCGGAAACACTCATGTACATTGAAACGATAATCATTAAAGCCGAAACAACTAAGGAAATTGCTGCAATTGCCGATAACACATTGGTTGCTAATTTAACATACGAACTTACAGTGTTAAGAACATCACCAACTGTAATTGCGCCAAAAGTATACTTGCCGTCTGTTTTAATATTGTTTATTTTTTTAGCCACTGTTTTCGTTGAATCGATTGAATCGGCATTCACGGAAACAAAATTCGGATCGGTTATAGCACCGGCCTTCTCCAACATACTTTTCATTGTTGAATAATTTGTACCGGTAATAGCACCCGATTGCCCGCCATTGGCAATTCTAACAATCTTCAAATCTTTTTGCACAGTTACTGCTTGTTGGTCTTTATTAATCCAGGTAAAAGTCAAAGTAACGGTTTTGCCGATTGCTTGCTTATACTTTTTTGTTCCCAAAAAAGTTTGCGCCTGCGACTTGTCAATCACAATCTGATTTTCACCCGGTTTTTTACCAACTTTGACCGTGTTACTGGAATAAGCTTTTGTCCAGGTCTGCAATCCGGTTCCCGATACAGGATTTTTAACCCCATCTAGCTTCAAGGTATATTGACTAAATTGATAGCCCGGTTCAACAGCACTAACCTTTTTTAAGGCTTTAAGTTTCTCCAGCTCACTTTTTTGAATCAGCATAGACGAAGGATTTGAACTCGCCTGTTGGACTGCCTTCTCAAATTGAGCCTGACTCATTTTCTTTCCGGAAGTGTTTTTCATAACCGTTACCGAACGAGGGTTTACAAGTGAATTAATTTGGCTGTTAATAAAAGCCGTAATTCCATTGCCCAGACCAGAAAACAGCAAAACAGCAAAAATACCGATTCCAGTTCCCAGCATAATTAGGAAATTACGCCAGAAGTAATACATTGTATGTTTATAAGCGTTCTTGTAAGCGGCCGGCATTCCTAATTTTTTAGAAACAAGTCGGTTGGATTGTTTGCTTGGCACCGAGTATTTCTCTCGATTTGTCTGATCTTTATCAATCACCCCGTCAGACATATGAACAATTCTTGTCCCAAAATGAGCGACCTCTTCAGAGTGAGTAACCGCAATAACCAACTTTCCGGTTTTGGCGATTCCTTCCATAATTTCAAGAATTTCATCGGTATTTTTTGAGTCTAAGGCACCGGTTGGTTCATCGGCAATAATAATGTCCGGATCCGACGAAAGAGCCCTTGCGATCGCAACACGCTGTTTTTGACCACCGGATAGCTGATTAGGATGCTTCTTGATATGTTCTTCCAAACCGACTTGTTTAAGCAAATCCTTGGCACGTTTTTCTTTCTCGGCCCGTGTCAAAGTTGTCATGTCCAAACTAATAAGAATATTATCCAAAACAGTAAGATGAGAAATTAAATTAAAACTTTGGAAAATGAAACCAATTGTTTGCCGGCGATAGGCATCCATTTGTTTTTCCGTGAAATCACGAGTCGATGTTCCATTTAAAATAACATCACCTTGGTAATCGTGATCCAATCCACCGATAATATTCATCAAGGTCGACTTGCCACCACCGGATTCTCCCAAAATACTGACAAATTCACCCTTATCGAATTTTAAATTGATTCCCTTTAAAACTGGAAATTTCTCAGTTTTGTTCAGTGTGTAGGACTTGTGAATGTCTTTTAATTCCAAATAGGCCATTATTTCTCCTTTGTTTTAATTAATGAATACATGATGTCGAATTCTTTTTCAATGAGTTTTGTTATGTTTTGAACAGTTTTCTCAGAAACAAAATTAATTGAAAGATTATTTTTTATTGATCTGCTTTAATTTTCCCTTTTAATCTTTTTAAAACAATTGCGGGTCTAGAATTTTTGGTGTTGGAAAGTATTTCCATTCCAAAAGTACTAGGCCCTTTTTGATAACAAAAAAAGGCATCTAAGCCTCCCTAGTGCTATGCTTTAAGCGACGAAACTCAAGATAAGCGGGGTAGGAATAGATATCTCAACTAGATAATACACTTAAATTACTGGGAATTACAGACACAAACATTCAGGTGTTCGGTACTCGTGAGGAATTTCATGGTCGGGGCTCGGGTCGCAAAAAGTATTTGGTCATCCAGGCAGAGCTTACCTACACACTCAGGCGCTGTCCCAGCTGTGGATACAATACGTTGCACCCTAACGGACACAAGCTCACTCATGTCCACATTGCAGGACCCATGGACCGGCCCGTAATTCTAGAGCTAAACAAGCAACGCTGGCGTTGTAGTAACTGCCATAGCACTTGTACGGCCACCACTCCAGTGGTATCAACCAACCACGCCATCGGTCACGGACTAGCGACTCATGTGCTGAAGCTAGCCAGTAGTAAATCACTCCCGGCTAAGACTATCGCCAGTCTCACCGGTATTTCGACAAACTCAGTTCAGCGTATTTTGACGGCTAATATTCATCCACACGCGAGCCGCCGGTTACCGATTAATCTATGCTTTGATGAATTCCGTTCCACGCACGGCTCCATGTCGTTTATTTGCATTGACGCCGACACTCACAAATCAGTTAAAGTACTTAGCGACCGCCTTAATAGAACCATCAAACAGTTCTTTCTTAGTCAGTACAGCACCGCAGAACGGGCCGCGGTTCAACGCGTCATCATAGACATGAACGCCTCCTATCAGGCATTCGTGCACGAACTATTCCCTAACGCCGAACTCATTATTGATCGGTTCCACATTATTCAATTAATGGGCCGGACGATGGATACCATTCGCACTCAATGTTTAAAGCAACTCGACAAGCATTCGCGGGAATATAAAGTACTGAAATCACTATGGCGCCTATTCCACAAGGCCAACCCTGACGCACAAAAGAGCCGCTACCTCTTCGGCCTGAATGAGTACTCGACCGAACAGAACGCTATTGATATTGGAGCCGATACGTTTCCGGCCTTCAAAACAGCTTATGAAACCTACATCGATCTCCACGATGCTTTGATGGGGCGTCACGCTGATGAACTCAAGAATATCATCACTAACTATCAGCCTAACGGCACGCCCCTAGATACGGCCATGCATACCCTACGAAAGAATCTTAATGGAGTAATTAACGCCGCCAAATCGTCCTACTCTAACGGACCGATAGAGGGCATCAACCGTAAGATCAAGGAGCTCAAACGTGCTTGTTATGGCTTCTCCAATCAGGCCAATATGTTCACACGCGTCTACCAGCTGATTGCCTAGATTATCTACCACAATAACGTCACGATGGTAGGCTTATTTGTTATGCCTTCAAGTACGATATTCAGACAACACACCAGATTAAACGCCGCAACTAATAAAACAACAAAAAAGATCTCCCACACGAGGAGATCTCCAAAGGATAGAAACTATCCTTCAACACCATTTGACAAACTTCCATTCATTTCTAAAGCGGTCAAAGATTTACGGGTCATGCGGGAAGTTAAAGCCGTGCTGCAAACCCAATACAACAGTATTTTAATGACTGCTTTTCCGGGCAGTGACCTGGATAAGCTAGAGACAATTGACAAAGAGCAAATCTATACCGCCGTGGTTTACTATGATCCAGAATTAAAGCCATTAAGCGCAAATGATCTTAGTCAATTACAACAGCAGCCGCCCGTCGTCTTTACTAGTCAGCAACACCAAGCCGGTTTGAATTACCTGTCAGGCAAAATTGAATTAAAAGATATTCAGGATCATCGACTGCAACGGGTCTTAAAACACGACGGCACCCGGCAACTGTTTCTCGGCGAATGTGGCCAAGATCCTAAGCTTAATCAAAAACAAATTGAAATGGTACAAACCCGTTTGAAACAACAGGCAACGCGGTTTGATCAATATAAGCAAGCTCAAGTTAAAGACTATCAGGCTATTAATTACCACCCAACCAGCCCGAAAAATTACCTGATGAATATTTTGGACGAAGCCTTAATGACCATTTTATATGCGAAAAATACGGACTATCTAAGAAAGCAACAACTACGTGGGCTAAAGGAGACCGAGTGGGAAATGACGAAAAAGCAACGGCAACACCAAACTCGGAACCGGCATGAAGATGGGGGCATGCACTTGTAATCACAAAATTAGCGACTGGTTAATTGGTATGAATGGTAGCCCATAATGTATTTTATATTGATAAAAATTTGGTACGTAGAGCGTGCTCGATTAGTTACCTATAGCTGCCAGCCTTGTGTATGGTCTATCAAAGAGACCAGGCAATCAAAAACTTTAAGCCGGAGCCCTATTTTGAACTAAATGCTGAAATTCTTGCTAATCAGCAAAAATTCGTCGCAAAATTAGACCCCTATCAGCGATTTAAAGACGAAGCAGGGCTAATGACATTCATGCGAGCTAAACACGTTCATAAAGGCTCGCAGGACGGTTTAATCAAGGACGTCCAAAAACAAGGCAAAAAGCGTGCTAGTCCCCAACTATTCTCACTATCCAGTCTCCAAAGTGCCATGAATAAACGTTATCACGCCAGTGCCAGCCAAACCTTAGCGGCCATTCAAAGTTTATATGAAGCCAAGTTGCTGAGTTATCCCCGAACGGATTGTGCTTATATCACTGATGAAGAATTTGATTATTTAGTGGCTAATCTGACGAAGTATCTGGGTTTGGTCTCTAAGCCAGTCGCTTTAACCAATACCACTCCGAACAAACGCTATGTTGATGGGAAAAAAGTTGAAGAACACTATGCCATTATTATGACTAAAGTCGTGCCGACGAAAGAGAAACTAGCCAGCTTGCCTAAATTACAGCAACAAGTCTATGACCTGGTTTTAAGGACGACGTTAGCGATGTTTGCTGATCCTTACGAATATGAAGAAACCACCATTGTTACCCAAGTCGGCGATGCTAATTTTAAAGCAACCGGTAAGGTCCCAACTAAGCAAGGTTAGCAAGCATTATTTGATGAAAACAAAGCCGACCAGCAAGAAGCAGCCACCCTACCGATTGTTCACCAAGGCGACCAAGTTCCAGCGAATCTGCAAACGCCGCAAAAAGAAACGACACCACCGGTACCCTTTACCGAAGGAACCCTGATTACGGCCATGAAGACTGCCGGCAAAACGCTTGATGATGAAGCAGCCCAGGCAATTCTCAAAGATGTGCAAGGCATTGGGACAAGTGCGACCCGGGCCAATGTGCTAGAAGTGTTAAAGCAACGCGGCTATCTCGTCACTGAAAAAAATAAGCTGCACGTCAGTGAAGCTGGGATCACACTATGTAAAGCGGTCGAACTCGAACCCTTGCTAACTAGTCCAGAAATGACGGCTAAATGGGAGCAAGCGTTACAGCAAATCAGTACCGAAGAACGCACCCCGGATAACTTTTTGAGCCAAATTAAGAAGTTCGTAGTGAAATTGATCGCTGATGTCCCAACACAATTAACTGGCAGTGCAGCCATTAAGCAACAAATCAATCACCAACAGCAAGCGCAAAAAGTTGCCGAGGTGTTCTTAGAAACACCACAAGTAACTGTCATAAATAAACAAAAGTTTTACATTGTGAAACCCAAGCAAGGCGAGGACTTTACCCTACCCAAGAAATGGAGCAGCAAAACATCACGATTGAAATATATCGGAATCATGGGAACCGGTTATGATGTCGTTGATATTGAGAGCGCACACCAGAACAAGGTTGTGGTGACTAACATTCCCACATATGCAAGTGACGCAGTAGCACAATTTACTTTCTCGTTATTATTAGAAGTGACTAGTCAAGTTGGATTACATAATCAGCTTGTTCATGAAAACCGATGGGCACAGGCTCCTGATTTTACTTTTTGGAAAAACCGCTATTAGAATTAAAAGGGAAAACTTTAGGACTAATCGGTTATGGCCATATTGCGCAAAAAGTTGCTAAAATAGGACACGCTTTTTCTATGAAAGTTATTTCCTATAATCATCGTCCTAAAAAGGTTCCTGAATCATGGATTCAGCAGGTTTCATTTGATGAACTATTAAGGCAATCTGATGTGCTTAGTCTGCATGTGATCCAAACACCAGAAACAATTGATTTAATTAATAATGATACGATTGCCAAAATGAAAAATTGGGTTATTATATTGATTATAGACCCTGAGTTAAGGAATGTACTGATGTTTTCTAGCATAGTCCCTAGTCTGATAATATTTGTTGTATTTTTCTGTATTTAGTTATTCGATGATATCGAGGCTAATATGTCAGTCTTCCAATCAGCGTCGAAATCAGTTTCGATTAGTGGTTTATATGAAGTATCTACGGCATCCCAAATAACCTTTTCGTTTACACCTTTATCATGTAACCATTTAATCAACGTATCAATTGTCAGAGGATATATGGTTGCACGAGTAGAGCAATGTTGGACAGCGGTTTCCTCTAAATCGGTTGCAGCCACAGAACGCCAAATATTTTCGGTGTTCTTATCAACAGCGTCAGTAATGAAATATGTTTGAACCGGAACAGTGCGACTAGCAGAAAGATTAACGGTATGCCTGAGTACTGGTTCCCACTCCCCACGTTTAATGGCATTCTTATTCACCAATGTTACTTCAAGCAATAAAGTACGATCCTTGTATTCTATGGTAATGTCACCAGAATTATCATCTTGCTTCTTCTTTTGTCCTCCTGCTTGTGCCACAGGTAATCCTTCTGAATCCAGCGTAAGGTTCATTGACTCTCGCAAACTATACTTCTCCTCTGAAATGTAATACCAGGCAACCGCAATTTGAAAAACTGGTCCATCTGATTGAACCCAATGACACATTGATCGTCACAAAGTTAGATCGTTTTGCTCGTAATACTAGAGAAGCATTGAACTTAATTGATGACTTATTGAAAGAAAAAATAATGATTAAGGTTTTAAATTTAGGAACGATAGATAACACCCCAATTGGGCGTATGATTGTCAGAACTTTGCTATCGGTTGCGGAGATGGAGCGTGATATGATTATCGAGCGTACGCAAGCCGGTAAAATATTTGCAAGGCAACACAATCCCAACTATAAGGAGAGTAGACCCAAAAGAAAAAAAGATAGCCGGAATATGGCTATCTTTGAATATTCTAACTCTCATACTGTGAAGGAAGCCGCTGAAGCTTTTAATATTTCTCCGCGCACAGTGCAATACATTAAAAAGCTATTTAGATAAATAACAAATACCACTGTCTATTTATATTACAATTCCTGACAAAAGCTATTAAATTATTGAAAGGAATCAGCCTTTTAAAAAGTCAACAAAGCAATTCTGCTTTAAATCATATTAGGGTATCACAAATACTTTAAAAATATGTTTTGCGTCGCATCCAAAACCAGCAAATTAGGCTTAGTATAACAGAGATAATCAGCACAGCAAAAAAAACCATAAGAAGATTTTTCAAACGGGACATCGACATTGATTCCCCAAAAACCAAAAATAATCGCTGGAATAGTCAAAACGATTGATAGCTCTGTTAGAGTTTTCATAATCATGTTTAGCTGATACGAAGACATATTGTTTATCATATTTTCCAAATCATCCAAATATTGGCTGTAACCTAAAATAATTCTATCCATTGTGTCACTTGTATCGTATATCTCATCAATTATTTTTTTGGTGGTAAAATCAATATCATTAATAGTTGTGAAATTTTTTTTAATGAAATCCAGCGCTTTGTGATTAGCGCCATAAGTTGTTGACAAAGCTATCATGTATTTTTGAAGAGTCAATAAATCACCAAACATTGGTCTGCGTGGACCGGACGTTGATATTTTTGAGTCTAAATCATCAATTTTTTCCTTGATTCCACGAAGTTCGTTAAGCATCACATAGAATTTTTTTTGCATGATCTTTAAAAGTACTTCCTCAATGAAATTATTGACATCACGTAAAACCATATTGGATAAGAGTTCGGGAATGAATTTTAATTTTTGTTTTGTAAAAATTATCAACTTATTTTTAAATACCAAGAAAACAACAGATGTCGTCAGATTATCTAGATGCCCACCTTCATGTATCTCGGGAAACAGAAAACTTACGAGCAAACTTTTTTCATCGTTCCGATCTATCATCGTGTCATATGCAACTCGATCATCAAACGTTAGTATATTGCCTATTTTAAAGTCATATTTATGTTCAAAAGATTCGATATATTCTCGTTCGTCACCATAAACATAAACAACAGAAGAATTTTTGATATTTGATTCTGACGAAACTAATAATGTATCTTTTGTTAAAGAATAAGTTTTCAGCATTGTAATCCTCCTGCTTTATATTTTTCCCAAAATTCTTTATATTCAAACATTTCAATAAATTGATTGAGTCTAAATACTTCAGTGTCAGCAATTTTTTCTACATAATTTTTATGTATTAAAGGATCTTTAAATAGCTTTGTCATCAATTCACGGTCAAATTTATCCAAGTCATTAATTACATTATTTCGTTTCAGAGAACCCTTACTAGTTAAATACTTGTTTCCAAACTCTCCTAAAATACTTTTGACTTGAGACATTATCTTAGGTTCTATTTCCATTCTAATCCACCCTTTAATTTTTACCAAAAATGCCACCAACTCTTATTGACTTTATTTTTATGTATTCTTTTTTTCTTTTCATCGACAACATGACTTTGATCTTGCTTGTCGTTTTCAGCATTGTCATGAATGGCATTAATACTATTCGACAAGGTATCGTCCTTGTCGTTTGATTGTTGCTGTTGAGTTGCACTAGAAGGTTCAAGCAATCCACTCAATTTCCGAATGTGCTCTTTTAATCGATGGTTTTCTGTTACCGTTGCTATCTGTAATTTTTGTTGCTGGTCTAAGGCTTGTTGTAAATTTGCAATTTGTTGATCTTTAACATCAAGTTGTTTCAGCAAGATGTGATCAATCTTGTCGTTCTTGTCGTTTTTGTCGTTTTTATCTTGCTGATTTGGTTGTCGTTCTTGGCGTTTTTGCTTGTCAAAGTTAGCAAGCATTTTAACGCCTTGGTTGTCTATTTCTAGATGGTTTTTAACTTTGTAAGTGTGTTTGCTTCGAAAACCATTAATACTATTAATACGTTGATTAATACCTTGTTTTGATAATTTCAATTCTTCTGAAAGTTGTCGAATAGTCTTGCCCAATAGTTTCACCACCTAATTAATCCGCCTTAAATTATAAGTTAAAAACGACAAGAACACCAATCGACAAGCAAAGCTTAAACTTGGTTGTCGTTCTTGTCGTTTTTTAAACTAGGTATCAATCTTCAAGCTAAACTATAATTGATTTGTTTCTGGTTGTTGCCACCAATGAATGTTGCTTTAACAGCAAATATCCCGAATTAACAACAACTAAAGTTTGCATCTAGTTTTTTCCCTAATGGCTTGTTTTGATACACCAAACTCATCAGTAAGTTCTCTAATAGTTTTAGGCATGATTTCCAAACCCCTTTCGGAGTTCAGCAAGTACTTCTTGTCTTGTCTGATCTCTGATTTTTTTATCATGTTCGATCTGCTTTTCAGCCAATGCTTGTTTTTCAGTTGTTCCTAAAGGTAAGCATTTAACTTTGTCAATTGCACGCCACTTTTCTTTATCTAATAATTCACTATTATGCTGAATGTTAAAGAGTTTTTGACGCTCATCTTGGAATTTTCCTTGAGAAAAATCATTTGCGTCTTTTCTTTCAGGTTTCCAAGTAAAAGAATAACCGATAACTGGTTTCCCCCGGCCTTTACCATATTTTTTTCTAATCGTTAGACCTCTAAAAAGCGGGGTTAATTCCTCTCTAATTGGCTTAATAACTTTTTTATCAACATTTGAAGGACTATTCCAATAACTTTTAGGTATATCAAGCAATTCAAAAAAATCTTCTTTAGAGAAATAAGAATAGCCAGTAGTTCGAAATTGCTTAATTAGACGAAACATTGTTTTTGCGTAACTGCTTTTTAAATTTCTAAATTCTGTTAAGGCATAACGAACCCAACTTTCCAAATCGTTTAACAAGTGCAACGCTTTGGGATAAATTTGGATATCAACATAAGGTTCTTCAGCCTCACCCTTAATTTCAAACTCGGTAAACATGACAAAAAATTCGCGATTTAAGCCACTCTTACTTCTTCGACCAAACTTAAGGCTGAGGATCTTTTGGTATGTATTTTCAATATCATCAATAAAGCGTTTATTTGCGGTTGGTTTATAGTTACTGAGCTCTTTTAATTGCTCAAAAGAAAAACGAACAGTTTTATTACCTTGATCCCGCATGCGGGAAACAATTGAAAAGAATAAGTTCATCTCAATCGGGGTAAACTTTCTCAAAGGGATAGTATTCAACTCAGGGTCATACTTAACTAACTCATTAGACATGATTATCACCTCAAAAACATATTAAAATAAAAGTACTTTTTTATCAAGTACAGAATTTATAAAGGTACTTGATAAACAGACAAAAGGTACTTGATAAACTTCTATCAGCCTTGGGAGAGTAAGGCTGATAAGGGGCCTAAAAGAGGTTTAAAAAAGGTTTATAAAAGAGGTATAAAAGAGGCACCACTGTACGAGATTAAAATCTAGAAACAAAAAACACAAAGGAGTGAGCCAAAAACCGGCTCACATTAAACTCCAGTCGCTATGCTCCTTGCGCCTCACTCTGTTCGTTGCCTAAAAGGTGTGGCAAGCCACATTAATTCGGGCGCTGATGCCCCGAACCCCGTCCAAGCTGAGCCAGCTTAACCGCTTTGTCACTCGCCGTTAGGCAGGAAAGCAAAGTTTCTATAAAACTTTGGCTTTCGCCATTTCAGTGTAAAGACTGGTTTAGAGCTGTCAATTCCTTATGCGCCCACGTTACCATTGACAGCAAACAGTTAGTTTTTTGAATTTCAATAAGAATTCAACTGCTATGTTCTTGTTAAGATTAAAAAGGAAGGAGACAACGAACATATCTGGTACGATCCGCGAACCATGCCAAAACTGGCCAATACCTTAGCTGATAAGTTTGCCAAGAAAGATCCAGCCGACAAAGCGACCTTCAAGGCGAATGCAAAAAAATACATCGCTTCACTGGACGATCTCAATACTTTGATCAACAAGTTGAAGTCGAAAGTAAATGGCCAACTCGTTGATGTCTCCGAACCTGTCTTTGGGTACGCGCTCGATTATCTGGGCTACAAAGTCAATGACGATCACTTCTCGAAGTCAACCGAAGACGGCACAGACTACAGCGCAAAAGATATCCATGGTATCGAAACCGATATTAAGGAAAAGAAAATTGCCTTCTTTGTCAATAACATCCAAGCAAGCTCAAAGACTGTCAATCAACTCGTCAAATTAGCTGAACAAAATAATGTGCCGGTTTTGAAAGTGACCGAGACATTACCTAAAGGCAAAAACTATCGGACTTGGATGACCAGCCAATACCAGCAACTTGAAAAAATTCAGGATCAAGCAACGAACAGCGCAAAATAGCATCACTTCTGGTCACAGGGGTTTATCATTCCCCAATGTTTCGGCAAAGCTCACCCTCTGTCGAAGTTTCGTTAATTGCTTTGATGACAAGATAAACCATATGCCCGGGCCAACAACACCGGACAGCACTTGACCAGAAGGAAGCCCGCGAATTTCTTCGCGGGCTTTTTTGATCGTTCCGCCCACAAATACCGGTGTTACAATAAAACTGTATTGGGAACAAGAAAGGAAGATTCAAATGGCAAATATCATGATCTTAGGCGCACACGGGCAAATTGCAACGTTAGCGCGGCATCAGTTGCTGAAAGAAACCGATCATCACCTGAGTTTGTTTCTACGCAATGCCGGGCGGCTGCAAGACGTCAATCCGCAACGGGAGACGGTGATTGACGGGGATGTCACCGACACCGCCAAGTTGACCAAGGCGCTTGCTGGCATTGACGTTGTCTATGCCAACCTTAGCAACAAGGGAATTGAAGATCAGGCAAAATCCGTCGTGAAAGCGATGGATGCTGCAGGTGTGAGTCGATTGATTTGGATTTCGACGTTGGGAATTTACGATGAAGTCCCCGGCGCTTTTGGCAAGTGGAATCATCAAATGCTTGATGGTGGTTATCTTGAAACCTACGCCGCAGCCGCCAAAGTCATTGAAAATTCTGACTTAAAATATACGATCATTCGGCCAGCTTGGCTTTCCAATAAGAACATTGTCAGTTATGAATTAACGGAAAAAGGCGAGCCATTTAAGGGCACAGAAGTCTCTCGGCGCAGCATCGCTGACTTCGTCGTCAAGCTGATTAACGATCCAAGCAAACACATCGGTGCTTCACTTGGCGTTGACCAACCTAACACCCAAGGCGATAAGCCTTCCTTCTATTAAAGTAACCAGTCATCGGCCAAATCAAAAAGAGTTTATTTCCGTGTTCATCACTGGGAAATAAACTCTTTTCTGTTGCCATGCCCTTTACTTGGCTATCAAAGTATTATCTTTTTAAACTCAATCAAACTTTGTCATCCAGTGACTAGCCGTATGTGCGTCAAATGCCATCTCAATGTCGGCCGGCAAATTGCGTTGTAGCGATAAGGGCACCTGAAGCGCTTGTTCTCGCGTAAAAAGTTGAACCTTTGCAGTTTCGATCCCGCTTTTTAACGCACGATTCTCCGGTAGACAAGCAATGAACATTTTGTACACATCTTGCGAACTTTGCTATCGGTTGCGGAGATGGAGCGTGATATGATTATCGAGCGTACGCAAGCCGGTAAAATATTTGCAAGGCAACACAATCCCAACTATAAGGAGGGTAGACCCAAAAGAAAAAAAGATAGCCGGAATATGGCTATCTTTGAATATTCTAACTCTCATACTGTGAAGGAAGCCGCTGAAGCTTTTAATATTTCTCCGCGCACAGTGCAATACATTAAAAAGCTATTTAGATAAATAACAAATACCACTGTCTATTTATATTACAATTCCTGACAAAAGCTATTAAATTATTGAAAGGAATCAGCCTTTTAAAAAGTCAACAAAGCAATTCTGCTTTAAATCATATTAGGGTATCACAAATACTTTAAAAATATGTTTTGCGTCGCATCCAAAACCAGCAAATTAGGCTTAGAACCTGTCTAGTATCTTTTAAGAACTATCTTCAGGAAGGCCAATACGACCATTTGAAGACTGCTGTTAAGGGCACGTTCACAGTTTTTCCAAAGTCGCCGACATTTGTCTAGCCAACTCCATGAACGTTCAACGATCCATCGTTGCGGTAACACCGTGAACATATGCAACTCGTTGCGTTTAGCTACCGTCGTCTTAGCATTCAAAATGAGCTTCACCTGATCCGCAAAGTCATTGCCAGTGTAGCCACCATCAACCATGACATGCTGAACCAGCTCTAAATTTTGGCTAGCCAAACTAAACATAGCCAATGCACCTGAACGATCTGATACATTAGCTCGTGTCACGAGAATGGCTTGTGGTAAACCATTAATATCAACCGCCATATGACGCTTAATCCCTGATATCTTTTTGCCGCCATCGTAGCCACTATTTTTCGTTAAATCAGTGGTTTTAACACTTTGAGCATCAACAATCACAAACGACGTTCGGGCCGATCGGCCCTGTGCAAAGCGATAGGAAGCAACAGTTTTTTTAAAAGCCTTTCTAATAGCGAATCAGCTGTCGGGTCTGGTTTATCTCGCCACATATCGTAATAGCGGTAGACAGTGTGCCATTCCGGGAAATCGTGCGGTAATTCACGCCATTGACACCCTGTAGTAAGCGAGTAAAGGATGGCATTGAATACGTCATAAAGATCATAACGACGCGGTCTTGTATGCTTGTGGAAGTTTTCTAAATCAGGTTGTATTAACGCAAATTGCGCTCGAGAAATATTGCTTGGATAATCTGGCATGACAAACTCCTCAGTCGGTTTTCCACAATTCTACCAGATTCAGCAGATACTAGACAGGTTCTTAGTATAACAGAGATAATCAGCACAGCAAAAAAAACCATAAGAAGATTTTTCAAACGGGACATCGACATTGATTCCCCAAAAACCAAAAATAATCGCTGGAATAGTCAAAACGATTGATAGCTCTGTTAGAGTTTTCATAATCATGTTTAGCTGATACGAAGACATATTGTTTATCATATTTTCCAAATCATCCAAATATTGGCTGTAACCTAAAATAATTCTATCCATTGTGTCACTTGTATCGTATATCTCATCAATTATTTTTTTGGTGGTAAAATCAATATCATTAATAGTTGTGAAATTTTTTTTAATGAAATCCAGCGCTTTGTGATTAGCGCCATAAGTTGTTGACAAAGCTATCATGTATTTTTGAAGAGTCAATAAATCACCAAACATTGGTCTGCGTGGACCGGACGTTGATATTTTTGAGTCTAAATCATCAATTTTTTCCTTGATTCCACGAAGTTCGTTAAGCATCACATAGAATTTTTTTTGCATGATCTTTAAAAGTACTTCCTCAATGAAATTATTGACATCACGTAAAACCATATTGGATAAGAGTTCGGGAATGAATTTTAATTTTTGTTTTGTAAAAATTATCAACTTATTTTTAAATACCAAGAAAACAACAGATGTCGTCAGATTATCTAGATGCCCACCTTCATGTATCTCGGGAAACAGAAAACTTACGAGCAAACTTTTTTCATCGTTCCGATCTATCATCGTGTCATATGCAACTCGATCATCAAACGTTAGTATATTGCCTATTTTAAAGTCATATTTATGTTCAAAAGATTCGATATATTCTCGTTCGTCACCATAAACATAAACAACAGAAGAATTTTTGATATTTGATTCTGACGAAACTAATAATGTATCTTTTGTTAAAGAATAAGTTTTCAGCATTGTAATCCTCCTGCTTTATATTTTTCTCAAAAATAAATTTTTGTTTGAATAAAAAATTCGAAAATTTATCTTTTTATTTTTAAAATTTTTCCGATTCTGCCAAATAGCCATTTAAAATTACGCCGCATAACTTGAAAAAAAGTCAGTGAACGAACAATATGATCGGGATCGATATACTTCCGCACCATACGAAGAACTTCTTTTGGATGTTTGGATGAAAATTTAAACATTCCATTATGTTTCGTTTGGATAGCATAACGGGGTATCCATTTCCCCTTAAAAATTAGAGACGCAACAACCAGATTGACTTCTTTCCACGGAATCTGAATAAATTTACGAGGATCGCGGTCACTAAAAAACTCAAATCCTTCATCACCGATCATGATTTCTCCATATTCTCCAAGACCCATATAAGAAGTTGCCTGAACTACCAAATCTATTTTTCTGTTAATTGATTCAACCATTTTTCCCTTTTTAAGTAATCGGTCGATGCCTTAGATTCAAGCTTATCAACGAATTAATAATATAATAAAAACCTTATTCAAATGAATAAGGTTTACCTTTTTGTAATCGAAGTTCGATTAAAGCAATCCAAGTAGATGACCACCAACACCGATTACGAAGATTCCTAAGATAATAATAATTGGTGATACTTTTTTCTTTAATAGCCACATGCAGGCGAAAGTCAAAAGCAAAGCCATTAGTCCAGGAATCAAAGAGTCCAAATTCTGTTGCAAAGTGGTTGTCTGAATTTTAGTAAGAGACAAACCATTTGCCTGTTCTGTCAGGGCTTCTCTGATTCCCTTGGTACCCGACGGAAGTTTCCCCCAATCAATGTAGGCACCTTTACTTAAGGTAACTTTGGAAACAACCGGGGTAAACTTAATACTTACCCAACGCTCAATCAAAGCCGCCAGAACAAACATACCCATCATCGAAGCACCACGAGTAACTGTCTTGAGCAATCCTCCGGAAAGATCATCAGTGATTCTCGAACCGGCACGATATCCGAATTCCTGGGTGTACCACATAAATGCCCAACGAATAATGTTCCAGAGTACCCAGAACAATATTGGTCCTAAAACATTTCCACTAAGAGCCAGGGTTGCACCTAAAGCCCCCAATAAAGGACGAACCGTGTACCAGAAGACAGGGTCACCAACACCTGCCAAAGGCCCCATCATACCAACCTTGACACCTTGAATGGCCACATCGTCAACCGGGGCGCCATTGGCACGGTCCTCTTCCAAAGCAAGCGTAACTCCAATAATCGGAGAAGCCAAATATGGGTGAGTATTGAAGAATACCAGGTGACGTTTATATGCTGCCGCCCGATCTTCTTTTGTTTTATAAAGTTTATTTAATGCGGGGATCAAGGCATAAACCCAACCACCATTTTGCATTCGTTCATAGTTCCATGAACCTTGAATGAACGTTGAACGCCATGCAACGTGGAGACGATCCCCTTTAGTTAAGGTAATTTTATCTTTTGCCATACTATTTTTCTCCATTAATTTTAATAAGCATCGAGAATATCACCCAAAGGATCACCGGTGTTATTTCCGCCACCGCTGTTTCCACTGCTATTTCCGTTTGAGCCGCCTTTATCCAATGCAAGGTACATAAGTGCAAGGGATACGCCTAGGGCTCCAATAGCAATTAATGTTAAATCAGTAATCGAAGCAATTACAAAACCAATGACGAAAAACGGCCAAACTTCACGGCTGGCCATCATGTTGATAACCATTGCATAACCAACGGCAACAACCATGCCACCACCGATAGTCATACCATCCGACAACCATGACGGCATGGCATTTAATACAGCACGAACTTCCGAAGATGGAATAACCAGCAAAAGTGCAGCCGGAATAGCAATTCTTAATCCCTGCAAACAAATAGCAATCACTTGCCACATATCTATAATGCGGGATTTACCCTCTTCTGCTGCATGATCCATAATATGAACAATGAACGTAGTAATTGTTCGAACGATCATTGTTAAGAACAATCCAGCAACAGCCAAAGTTACAGCCACGGCAATCGCCGAACCAATTCCTTTGGTTCCTTGACCACCTTCTATTAAAATAATTGCTGAGCCAACCGATGCCAAAGCAGCATCAGGAGCAACAGCGGCACCGATATTCGCCCAACCTAAGGCGATCATCTGTAAAGATCCACCTAATATTACACCGAGAACCAAGTGACCTGTTACCAGGCCAATAAGTGTACAAGCAACAAGTGGCTGATGAAATTCAAATTCATCCAAGATGCCTTCCATACCTGCAAAAAAGGCAACCACCACCACTAAAATCATTGATATAGCGGACATTTTATACTCTCCTTATCTTTTTAAGATTTAACACTTGATAAATCTTTTCGAGCTTTATTGACAATATTGTCCATGTTTTCACTAGAATCTCCCGGGACTTTACGAACATCGAATTTAACACCTAGTTTTTTAAGTCCGTCGAAAGCTTCAACATCTTCTTTACCCAAAGAAAGAACTTTATTTACAGCAACTTTGCCAACAGCGTGGGACATAGAACCGATATTCAATTCTTTAATATCAACGCCACCTTCGATTGTCTTTAAAGCGTCCTCTGGATTTTCAAAGAGAACCAATGCTTTTGTATTGCCAAAGCGTGGGTCTTTAGCCACTTCGATCATTTTTTTGATCGGAATAACATTTGTGTTAACTCCTGGAGGAGCGGCCTCAACGATCATACTCTTGCGTAAACGATCTTTTGCAACTGAATCAGAAACGACAAGAATCCGATTAGGATTTGTAGATTTTGTCCAAGACATTGCTACCTGTCCATGTAGGAGTCGTGAATCCACTCGAGCCAAAACATATTTAATTTTGCCATCTCCAAGAACTGTTCCGGGTGCAATTGTGCCATGTGGTTGACCACTGGATTTAACAGTTGCCGTTGCCTTTTTTGGTTCCAACGATTCAGGCTTGATTCTAATACCATCTTTACCTGTTTCGATTATATGAGTGGCAATTTCCTGCGCCGAATCCATTGAAGATCGCGAACCATAAGCTTCAATGACCATTGGCAAATTCATGCCCGTGACAACAGCCCAACTATCTTCATGCCCAGAAAGAAGCCCACTGGACTGATTGAAAGGTGTCCCACCCCATAAATCAATCAACAGCAAAACTTGCTTTTGATCATCAAAGGAATCAATGGCTTGTTTCAACTTGTTTAAAAAGTCCTCGGGACCTTCATTCGGCGACAAAGTAACTGTTTGAACATTTTGCTGTTTGCCAAAAATCATTTCAGCTGATTGGTAAATGCCTTCTGCAAAGTTGCCGTGACTTGCTAGAACAATGCCTACCATTTGTTTTATCTCCTATCTTGATAATAAATTGAAAACGAAAAATCGTCTCAAACGGATCAAATATAACAAAAATAAATTATCTAGTTTATCACCTCTTTTAAAGATCAATGCCTTTTACCCAGAAAAACTTCAAATAGTCAATTAATAATTGCATCAGAAGAAGCACAAAAGTTTTTAGGCACCACGATTAATCAATACTGCCAATTAACAGTATGTTTACATTATAATGCAAAGGCTTACATTTTTCACACGAGCATATCAGGCTAAGATGATAAACAATTTACAGACAATAATTTTTCCGTGAAAGAAGAAAATATTATTGCCCGCTCAAAAAGATTCGATAATAAATGTTCTTCCTCCTTAATTTCCTTTTTTTCAAAGGTTTTTTGCTACAGAATCTATTCTATTCTCTTTTAACTTTTTTGTAAACGCTTACATTTAATAAACTCAAATTATTAGTTTTAAAACTGTTTTTTAAGATTAGAAATAGCTTTTCTTTCTCAACAACAACAAATATTTTCAAAAACATTTAAAAAAATTCCAAAAAAACTTTATTTAGCGAATGTTTTCCTATATGATCGATAATCAAGGGGATAGAGGAGATAGTGGTTAGACAGATTTTCAAGATTTTTATCTACATAATGGCAGCATTGTCGGTGCCCTTAGCCTTCCTTAATACTTCTAAACCACCATTACTTTATATTGATTGGTCAATCTGGCTAATTTTTGTTTTTGATTATTTTTACGAATTCAATCTTGCTGTAAATAAAAAAAGTTTTTTTCGCCACCACATCATTGAATTAATCTCGATTCTTCCTTTTGAGGCTTTTCCGGCAATTCGTATTTTAAGGTTAGTAAGAATCTTCGCTTTCTCCAGCCGCTTTCTGATTAAAACAAAAGAATTTTTGATTGAAACAAAAGTGTACATCGCTTTTATTATTACCGGCATAATCTTGATATTCTCTGGAATCATATTTTCCCTTGATGAACGAGACAGCTTTTTAGACGGTTTATTATGGGCTTTAGGCGTTGCCACGACCAGTGGATCGCCATATCAAGCTCATACTGAAATTTCAAAAATACTTAACATCATTCTGATGTTTACAGGAATCGGCTTAGTTGGATACTTTACCGGGGCTTTAGCCAGCTGGTTGACCAAAGAGAAGATATCGAATGAAGATTTGAATAAGAAACTTGATAGTGTCATAGAAGAGTTAAAAACAATCGAGATCAAGCAAAAGAAAAGTTCTAATTAGCTTGTTTGATTATAATTTTTATCAATTTAAAAACCGCTCAGTAGAGCGGTTTTTAATATCGGATCATATGAAAATTTAATTAAGCAAGAGCTCCCATTGGATCCCAAGGATCAAGAACCTTTGCCGTTTCTGCTTGAGCTTTTTGCAACTCTGCAGACAAATATTTTTTGTTGACAACTACTTGATAGGCATAAAGGCTCATCCAATCATCGGACATAACAAAGTAGCCATTCTTGCCGGCTTTTTCACCCCAGGAATTTTCAACCTTCCAGCGCAAAGGATTTCCATCTTCATCAAGATCAACACCGGTCAAAACCATCGCGTGAGTCATTAACGAGTCTGCATAATCGAGTTGCTCGGCTTTTGTCAAACTTAGATCGATCCCAAAAGCATCTTCTTGAGCAAAATTGTTAAGATCCATAATTCCCGATTCACGATCGACTTGTGGGCCCATGTCGACGCCAAACCAAACAGATTGGCCATCCTTCAACTGCGAAATTGCTAATTGCTTGAATTCGTCGAGTTCCACATTCAAATGTTTAACTTCTCTTCCACCAACAACGTTTCCCAAATTTTCGATTGTGTAAGTCTTGTGATATGGTTTGTCACTTGTTGGTGCATTAATAATCGAAACGTAATCTTCAAGATCTTCATCAACAAACTTTTTGAAAAATGATTTTGGTGTCAAATTTTTTTCCAAATGATACTTTTTATCTTCGTCGCGATACTCGAAATCAAAATGTGCTACATCGGCTGGATTGCCGAATACCAAACTCAGCATTCGATAATTATCAGCATTAAATTCTTTAATTTTTTCATCTATTTCAGCCTGATTGGATTTCTGGGCTGCTAAAGCACGCAACTCAACAGCGTCTTTGCGGAGTTTACGATTCAGCATCCGATTCAAAGCTGCCGAATGACTCGAATCGAAACTTTCCGGGAAAACGGCCTGTGGAACAAGACCATACTTTTCAATAATTGCGCAAATCATATCCCATTGGCCACCATCCTGTTGAGGAGTTTCCAATAGATAAGCGACTTTGCGATTATCGAGAGGTAAATCAGCGGTTTTAACGACATTATTGTAGAAATAATTTGCCTTCTCAAATTTATCCCAGAAGAAGGTATAACTTTGCGACAATTCGAATTTGCCGGAAATGTTAAACAAATCAGCAGTCCGATGACGCATTGTATTTAAAGCAGCAAACATCCAGCAACGTCCAGATGACATTTGATTAGCAACCTTACCGGTTTTGACCTCGACTGAGAAAACTGCTTGCGAATCAACAGCTGCCTTTGAATCAAGAGTCGCCTTATCTATTCCGTTGCTGGTGACTGCACGACGAATCGTGTCAGCGGCCGGAAAACTTTTAAGGCCTTGATTAAAATCTTTAATTTGTTCTAATGAAATTTCTGTCATTTATTTAACATCTCCCGAACTTTTTCGCTGCCTTTGGAATAATTGGCAACATCATCATTAATCATTTCTTCGAATTCATCGATTTTCATTTCTTTGGTTTGATCGCTTCCACGGAAACGAACAGTAACACTATTATCACGCAATTCCTGATCGCCAACAACCAAAATATACGGTGTCTTCAAATTTACCTGAGCATCGCGGATTAAATATCCGAGCTTTTCATCACGATTATCCAACTTAATTCGGCGACCGTCTTTCATCAATTTACTATATATATTCCGTGCATAATCGCCATGGGCACCATAATTAACCGGGATAACAACAGCCTGTACCGGAGCCAACCAAGTCGGGAACTGACCCTTGTATTTTTCAATCAAGAAAGCCACGAAGCGTTCCATTGTGCCGACTACGCCGCGGTGAATCAAAACCGGACGATGATCTTTGCCATCCTCGCCGGTGTATTTCATATCAAAGCGTTCCGGCAATAAGAAATCCAACTGGATCGTCGACATCGTCTCTTCGTTTCCAAGAGCTGTTTTGAACTGAATATCGAGCTTTGGTCCATAGAAAGCCGCCTCTCCTTCGGCTTCGAAATAATCGAGCCCCATATCATCCATGGCACGTTTCAAAGCAGCTTGAGCGTGTTCCCACATTGCATCGTCATCATAATATTTCTTTGTATTTTTCGGATCGCGATAAGAAAGACGAAAACGGTAATCCTGATCCGTAAAACCAAAATCATGATAAACATCACGAATCAACTGGAGAATTCCTTTGAATTCCGGTTCGACCTGTTCAGGGGCTACAACAGTATGACCATCGTTTAAGGTCATTTCGCGGACCCTGGAGAGGCCTGTCAAAGCTCCAGATTTCTCCCAACGATGCATTTGACCGAATTCAGCTATTCGATAAGGCAAATCACGGTAAGAACGCGGCTCATGTTCGAAAATTTCAATATGCGAAGGACAGTTCATCGGCCGAAGTTCCAACTGTTCGCCATCATTGGCCGTCATAGCTGGAAACATATCGTCGCGATAATGATCCCAGTGACCCGAGCGTTTATACAAATCAAGATTGGAAACAACCGGGGTATAAACATTCATATAACCGTTTTGGCGTTCCTTTTCAACCAGATAATCTTCAATTGTCCGCCGGATTGCTGCGCCATTCGGCAACCAAACCGGTAATCCGGCACCAATTTCCGGGTTCGTAAAGAAAAGCTCCATTTGTTTGCCAATCGTTCGATGATCGCGTTCTTTTCTTTCTTCAAGAGCTTTCTTTTGTGCTTCAAGATTCTCAGGATTCCATTCTGACAGGCCGTAAATTCTTTGCATCATTTGGTTATCGGACATACCACGCCAGTAAGCACCGGCAACAGAAGTCAGAGCAAAATGCTTGATCCAACCGGTCGAAGGTACTAAGCCACCACGATCAAGATCCGTATAATCGCCTTGTTTTACAATTGTTATTTCCTGGTCTGCTGGAAAATCATTAATTAGAGCAATTTTATAGGGATCTTCGGCAAAAATTTTCAGAGCTTCCTTACGGCTGACAATCTGATGCTGAATTGGGATATTTGCCTGAACCAATTTCTTCATTTCCGCTTCAATTTTCGGAAATTCATCGGCTGCGACCTGCTTTTCCGATTCATCAGAATCATCTGTATCATAGTAAAAACCGTTTGCAATCGCCACGCCTACGCCAAAATGAATCTTAGGATGTAAACGGCGCAAAGCCTGTGCTAAAAGATGAGTTGTCGAATGGCGCAGAACTTTCAGTGCCTCATCTTCTCCTTTGGTAACGAGCCTAAATTTGCCGCTAAAACGAATTCCTTCATTCATGCCGACAAAATGATCATCAATTTTAGCGACAACCGATTTCTTAGCCAAAGAAGGACTAATCGATTCAGCGATTTCTATTGGTTTCGTATTTTGTTCAACTTCTTTTTCCGTGCCGTCCGGCATTGTGATCTTTATTAAATCTGCCATAATTCCTCGAAAACAAAAACGCCCTTCGCTAAAACTAACGAGGGACGTTTTTACAACGCGGTACCACCCAACTTCACCATTAAAAGTAATGGCCTCTTTGGTATTCTGTTTATGATTTATTAGAGCTAGTCAGTTTCGCACTCATTTGTATCGGTTCTCACCAACCCGATTCTCTTTGACAAACTACTACGGCTTCTGGTCTCGATGTTTATAAGTATAACTCGAATCCAAGTCTTTGCAAAGCCAAAAAAACAGTCGGAAAGCACCAAGATCGATTTCAAGGAAAATAAAAAACCTACCGAATTTGGCAGGTCAGATATATACAAAGATTGTCTACTAGCAATGAGCTATTATTTGAATTTCGCAACTCTTATGACCAGCAATGTATTATTTGGTCGAAAAACATATTTCGAAAAGAATCTATATAATTTCATGGTCACAAATTGCTACATCACTTCCTCATTACTGAAGCTGGTAACTCATTGCCTATTGATAATATAGCATAATTTGAAAGCGCTTGCAAAAAAATTTTCGACTAAAATAGAGTCTGTGAAAGTCGATATAATTTACGCCACAATTACAGGAAACAACGAACTGCTTGCCAATGCAGTCGCAAATGAATTCAAAAAAAGAGGTCAAACACCGGAAATTCACGAATTCGACGACACTGATATTTTCGATTTGGAGGATTCGGATATTATTGTGCTGGTCTGCTATACCTATGACAACGGATCCATTCCTGACGAATCTTTGGATTTCTTTGATGATATGCAGGAAATCGATTGGACAGACAAAATTTGTGCAATTCTTGGTTCCGGAGATAAATTTTACGGCCAGGATTACTGCAAAGCCGTTGATACCTTTGCCGAACAAATTAAAAAAACCGGTGCTAATTTAGCAACCAGCCCAGTTAAAATTCAACTCGCGCCCGATGAATCGGATGCCCCGGCAATCAAAAAATGTGTTAGCGAGCTACTTGCCGCCAGCAACTAACTGAGTTCGACGATTGTTGCTCCATCCCCGGCTCCATTGGGATTGGCGAATTGATAATGTTTGATGCGTCGATCGGAACGAAGCATCTGTGTAACGCCTTTGCGAAGAGCTCCCGTGCCTTTTCCATGAATGATTTCGATTGTATCGATATTATTCAGCATAGCTTGATCGATATAACGATCCAAATCGATCATCGCTTGTTCGTAACGTTCTCCGCGCAAATCTATATGACCAGAAATATTCTTTGAAGCTGTTTTAAAGACCCTGGTATTTTTAACGCGATGAACCGGTTCGTTAATTTTCTTTT
Source organism: Oenococcus sp. UCMA 16435 (assembly GCA_004010835.2). Classification (GTDB taxonomy): domain Bacteria; phylum Bacillota; class Bacilli; order Lactobacillales; family Lactobacillaceae; genus Oenococcus. Next base: position 1,579,251 of record CP030868.2, on the reverse strand, counting down.
CCTGATCGGTCGATAACTTTTCCAGATCGTTTTCATCAACGTTCATCTTCAAAATACCAAGTTGGACCTGCCACTCATGATTGGAAATTTTATCTATAATAGTTCCGCTTTGATGATAGGAACTAACCATCACCTCTTCGCCAACCCTAAACTGCTTTGCTGATTTGGCTCTTTTTAGTACACGATTTTTTTCAAGGGAAGTATCCTGGTGAAGATCATCAATTTGATCAGCTATTTTTTTTAGCTGCTGCTCGTTTTTACCGGCAGAAGAACCTGCTCTCAATCGTTCACGACGGATTTGGTCTAAAAGCTGCTTTGATTCCTGACGAACCGAAGAAACAATATGGTTAGCCTTATTTTTAGCATCCATAATCATCTTGGCTTTCGTCTGCTCAAATTCGTTTAATTGATAATTAAGCTGATTTCTTTCCCGTTCAATTTTCGAAAGCCGATCCTTAAGATCACTTTCTTCCCTCGATAAATCCTGTCTTTGAGCAACTAACCCCCTAATTAAATTATTCAGTTCCTGGTTCTGTGGATCAACATAGGATTCAGCCAAACGTAAAACATCTTCGTTAAGACCCAAGCGTCGTGAAATAGCAATTGCATTCGATTGTCCAGGAACACCAAGCAACAAACGATAGGTTGGCCTAAAAGTCTGTGAATCGAATTCCATACTGGCATTAATTGCAAAATCCTTCTGATCAGCAAAAATTTTCAATTCTGGATAGTGAGTCGTTGTTAAATTAAGAATCGTACGCCTTGATAAGCTCTCTACGATTGCCATCGCTAAAGCCGCTCCCTCTCCAGGATCGGTTCCGGCTCCCAATTCATCCAGAAGAACAAGTGAATCACGATCGGCTTGCTGCAGAATATTTTTAATGTTCTTCATATGTGATGAGAAAGTTGAAAGCGACTGTTCAAGGCTTTGCTCGTCACCAATGTCTGCAAAAATATTATCAAAAACATATAGTGAAGAATCATCCCCGGCGGTAATAAAAATCCCGGCCTGAGCCATTAAGAGCTCTAATCCAAGAGTTTTTATAAGAACCGTCTTACCGCCCGTATTCGGCCCAGTAATAATCAAAGAGATATGGTCCTTGCCCAGCTGGATATCATTGGCAACAGAATCACTAGCAAGCAGGGGATGACGAGCGTTTTTTAAATCAATAACTTTTTGGTCATTCAATTGCGGTTTAATCGCATTCATTGAATTCGCAAGTTTCGCTTTAGCTTGAATTAGATCCAATTCGCCAATCAGTTCATTGTTTAATCTCAGTTGCTCATAAAATGGAAACAACTGTTGAGAAATGTCGATTAAAATCGAATTTATTTCTCGAATCTGTTCCATCTCCAAATCGTGAAGATGATTATTTAGATCAACCACTGCTTCCGGCTCGATGTATAAAGTCAGTCCGGATTGGCTTTGGTCATGAACAACACCGCCAAAATGTTTGCGATTTTCCGATTTTACCGGTAAAACCAGAATTCCATCACGTGTTGAAATAATCGGCTCAGATAAATATTTTGCATCGTGTCCCTTCGTCATTTTAGAAAGCTGGGAACGGACATTATTTTGTGTTGTCAAAATATTTTTTCTAATGTGGGCTAATTTTTCTGAAGCAGTATCGAGAACCATGCCCTGATCGTCGACCGTAATAGCAAGACGTTTTGACAAAACTGAAAAATCCGTTAATCTATTAACAATAAAAAGAATTTGGCGAAGATTTTCAAACCAAATTTCATCTTTGATCGTCATAATAAAATCGGTAATCGCCTGGCCTGACTGGAGAGAAGATTTAAGATCGGCTAACTCGCTCGTTCCTAAAACGGCTTTTAGTTTTAATCTCTTAAAAATTTCTGTTAGGTCATTGGTTTTTTTGATCGGCAAACCACCACGACGACGGTCGATTAATAAAGCATCGCTTGTTTGATTCAATAAAATAGCGACATCTTCTTTATTATCAGCCGGCGTTAAACTATTTAATTTTTCCTTGCCTTTAGCTGTCACTAAAAAAGAATCAAGCTGATTCTTAATTTCGTCAAACTCTAAAGTTTTCAGAATTTTTGTATTCATTTACGTCTTTTATTTCGCTTTTTCTTAGCTTTTTTAATTTTCTTAAAAGCTCTTTTCATGGCAAAATCAGCTACCTTGCCACCTAAACCACCTTGGCCAGATCCGCCAAGACCAGGAAAACCGCTGCCGGCTAAATTATCGAGTTGTGATGGATCGACACCCATCGCGCTTGGATCCATTCCACCGAGCATGTCTTCCATACCTGCCGGTAATCCACCCTTGCCGTTGGTAAATTTATACATCATCTGGCGCATTTGTTTAAATTGTTTAATCATTTTATTAACATCGATAACCGGTCGACCAGAACCAGCCGCAATCCGACGACGACGAGCCGGTGTCAACAATTCCGGATCGATACGTTCACCTGGAGTCATCGAATAGACAATTGCTTCCATGTGACTGAAGTCTTTTGGACCAATTTGAGCCTGTGCCATAGCTGGGTTGTTAGCCATTCCGGGAATCATTTTCAACATGTCTTCCATCGGGCCCATGTTTTGAATCTGCTTAAGTTGTTCAAGAAAATCATTGAAATCAAAGGTATTTTCCTGAAGCTTTTGTAACTGGGCTGAAGCTTGTTTTTCATCAAAATCTTTTTGTGTTTTTTCGATTAGCGAAAGAACATCGCCCATTCCAAGGATTCGGCTTGCCATACGGTCCGGATAAAAGACATCAAGGTCGGTAACTTTTTCGCCTTCACCGACAAATTTAATCGGTTTGCCGGTTACTTCGCGAATTGACAATGCTGCACCGCCACGTGTATCACCATCGAGTTTTGTTAAAACAACTCCAGTGATTCCTAAAGCGTCATTGAAGCCACGAGCTGTCTCGGTAGCGTTTTGTCCAGTCATCGCATCGACAGTCAAAAGAATTTCATCAGGGCTAGCTATCTTTTCAATGTCTTTTAGTTCCTGCATCAAAACTTGATCAATTTGTAAACGACCAGCAGTATCAATGAAAACGTAATCATTTTTATCTTCGCGAGCCCGCTTTAAACCGTCTTCAACGATTTTACGAGGATTTTCGCCGACACCCTCATCAAAAACCGGAATTGAAAGCTGGTCGCCCAGGCTCTTTAATTGTTCGATCGCAGCCGGACGATAAACATCGGCCGCAATTAAAAGCGGGCGGGCATGGCTCTCTTCCTTTAAACGATTAGCCAATTTAGCGACGGTCGTCGTTTTACCGGCACCCTGTAGTCCAGCCATCATGATAACCGTTGGAATTTTCGATGATTTATTTAACGGAACGGCCTTTTCGCCCATCATTTCAGTTAATTGGTCGTTAACAATTTTGACAACTTGCTCGGACGGATTTAATCCTTCCAGAACTTTAGCGCCAAGAGCCTTGTCTCTAACCTGATTAATGAAATTCCTGGCCGTTTTTAAATTAACATCGGCCTCAAGCAAAGCCAAGCGAATTTCTCGTAAGGTCTCATCAAGATCGGTTTCGGAAACTTTGCCTTTTCCGGACAAAGTCTTCATTGCTGTTTGAATTCTGGATGTAAGATTTTCAAATGCCATTATTTTTCTTCCAAATCAATTAATTTATGTAACAATTGTCGATCAAATTGAATATCCAATTGATCTTCAATTTTTCTTCGTTCAAGATAATTTTCTCTTAAATGCAACTTAGATTCAAATTCATTAAGGCTGTCTAAAGCATGTTTGATTTGATCCGAAACTGCCTGACGACTGATGCCTTCGTTTTCGGCAATTTCTGATACACCAAGATCATCAACAAGAAGAGCCTGTAAATCATTCTGCTGCTTTTTCGATATAAGAGGACCATAAAAAGCAAATAACTCTGTTGACAATTGTTTTTCAGCTAATTCCAATTAAATCAAATCCTTAAATAGCCCATAAACAAATTCGTCAGCATCAAAGGGTTCTAAATCATCGACTTTTTCGCCCAAGCCAACCCACTTAACCGGTAAATGAAGTTCTTGCCTTATTGCCAAGACAATGCCGCCCTTTGCCGTTCCGTCCAATTTAGTTAAAACCAATCCCGTAACATCAGTGGAATCCTTAAATAAGCGAGCCTGCTGCAAAGCATTTTGACCGGTTGTCGCATCCAAAACAAGCAAAACTTCCTGAGGAGCCGCCGGCAATTGACGAGTGATAATTTTCTTCATTTTTTCCAGTTCACGCATTAAATTATCATTGTTTTGTAGACGACCAGCAGTATCAACAAACAAAATATCATAATGTTCGTCAATCGACCGTTTTACTCCGTCGAAAACAACGGAGGCCGGATCGGACTTTTCTTTACCAGTAACAACATCGACTTGATCGCGGTGAGCCCATTCAACTAATTGTTCAGTTGCTCCAGCTCGGAAAGTATCAGCCGCAGCCAACAAAACTTTTTTACCCTGTTTTTTATAAAAACTGGCCATTTTGCCGATTGTAGTTGTTTTACCAACCCCATTAACACCAACAAAGAGAAAAACGGATGGTTGAGCTTTTGCAGCGAAGATCATTTTGTTGTTTTCTCCATTACCAGCCTGATCATAAACATTGACTAATTTTTCAATGATTGTGTTCTGCACATCTTTTTTGCTAGTCGCATTTTTAAGCCGAACTTCATCTTGCAGTTCGTTTGAAATCTTTAAGGCCATTTCAAAACCAACATCGGCTGCAATTAAAGTTTCTTCAAGTTCGTCAAAAAAATTCTCATCAACAGCCCGGAAATTAGCCATCAACATCTGAAATTTTTCAGAAAAACTGGAACGAGTCTTTGTCAGGCCCTCCTCATAGGAATTGGCTTCAAGTTCCTGTTTATCTTCAACGGGGGATTTGGGCTCTGTAACTTTTTTATCCTGAGCCGCAGGTTTTTCAGTTTCCGCTAGAGGCGCTTTGCTCTCAGGTTGGTCCTCGTCGCTGTCTAAGGGTAAAGGCGCAAAAGTATTTTTAACTCGGTTAAAAAAAGATTTTTTTTCATTCTCTTCGTCTTTTTTTCGTCCGCGCAAACGATCAAATAAACTCATTTCACATCCTCCAAGGTTGCACTGGCTTTCTCCAAATCAACCGAAACCATTGTTGAAATACCAGGCTCCTGCATCGTGACTCCATATAGAACGTTAGCATAGCGCATCGTTCCTTTGCGATGGGTAATCACAATAAACTGCGTGTTCTCGCCAAAATCACGAAGGAAACGCCCAAAATTATCAACATTTGATTCATCCAACGCAGCTTCGGTCTCATCCAAAATTGCAAATGGTACTGGATGAACCAATAAAATCGCCAATAATAAAGCAATTGCTGTTAAAGCTTTTTCGCCACCTGATAAAAGCGACAAACGTTGAAGTTTTTTTCCAGGTGGTTGAACACGAATTTCAATTCCACTTGTTAACAAATCTTTTGGATCGGTTAACTCAAGACTTGCCTGACCACCAGCAAAAAGTTCGGCAAATGTTTTTTTGAACTGCTCAGCGACCGCATCAAAAGTCTTTTTAAAGCGTGTTACAACCTCATGATCCATTTCCTGCATGGCAACTTTTAAGTTTTCCGAAGCGTTAATTAAATCGTCTCGCTGGCCGGTTAGAAAATCATACCGCTCTTTTACCCTTTTTAATTCATCGATTGCTGCCAAATTGACAGCGTTATGCTTTGCCAACTCGCCCTTTAAGGCATTCAAACGGCTGGAAATGCTTTGAAAGTTTTCTTTTTCCAACAAATCAAGTTTGGAGATATCCGGTTCTCCAATATCCTTTAAGTCCTGTGCATTTTCATCCAGACGGCTTTTAATGGTCGCCAATTTTGTATCAAAACGGTTCTTACGATCCAACAATTGACGCAAGTCCAATTGCAGTTGATTAATTTCTGATTTTAAACTATTTCCTTCTTGATTTAATTTCTGCTTTTTTTGAACCAATTGATCGCGATTTTGATTAACCAACTTTAAATTATCAGAAATTTGTTCGGCATTTCCAGTATTTTTTAAAGTATTATCAAGCACTTTCAATTGATTGATTAACAAATCAATCTGTTTTTGATTATTGAATAATTCATTCGTTAAACGATCCTTTTGATCAGCTAATTCTCTAGCGTTTTTAGAATCGGCCTGCATTTGAACTTTAATTGCTGCCAAATTCTCTCGAGATGTTAGCAAACGACTGTTCTGTTGATTAACAGAAGACCGTGCATCGACTAAACCAATCTCTAAAGTATTGATCTTACCGGAAAGTTGGTCATTTTTCTTCTGAAGATCTTCAACTTGAGCAGCTAGCTTTTCTCTCGTCCTTGGAATAGTAGAAAATTCATCTTCTAATTGATTAATTTCCAACTGATTGGCTTGGAATTGTTTTTCCGCTTGATTTAAAGCATCTTCAGCAATTTTTTTACCACCAGCTCGAAGCTGCAGAGATTCTTTTTGGGCAACAATTGAATTTCTTATTTCAATAAACTTATTTTCATCTGCAGAAATCTCTTTTTGCGAATTATCAATAAGTTGGTTGGTTTGTTGTCCCTGATTCTTTAAGTCGTCAAGCTGTTCGTTCAACTGATCCAATTCGGCCCTTTTTGAAAGCAAACCGCTTTGATGGCGATTGGCCCCACCGGTAATTGACCCGCCAGCATTGACGATATGACCATCGATAGTTACAACTCGATAACGCTGATTTAATAATTTTGAAATTCCAAAAGCAGCATTTAAATTAGCAGCAATAAGAGTCGTACCGAGTAGATTTTCAACAATATTGGAATATTTTGCGTCACTTCTAATCAAAGCAGCACCAACACCAATGAAATCTTTTTCCCGATCAAGTTGGGATGCAATATTGGCCGACAGGTAACGCGCTTTAATAACTTCAATCGGTAAAAAAGTTACTCGGCCAAGTCGACGTGAAGTTAAAAAATCAATCGCTGCTTTTGCTGTTGACTGATTATCGACAACAATATTTTGCAAACCAGCACCTAAGGCTGTTTCGATTGCAAGAGCATACTGAGCATCAACCTTAACCAGTTCGGCAACTGTCCCGAAAAGCCCGGGAAACTGATGACGATTTGCCAATAAATTTCTTACACCGACAAATAAATCCAAATTAGCATTTGCATTTTGCAATGACTCGGATCTAATCCGAATCTGATTATAACGAGCCAGCAAATCACTGTGCTTTCTTTCCAAAACAGATAGTGCAGCTTTTTTTGTATTTAACTGTTTGGAAAATTGTTCGGATTGTTCATCTAAACTTTTACTGTCATTTGAATTGGATTCCGAATTTTCGATTTTGCTCAAAGCAGTACGTTTTTCAGAAAGATTTTCCTTTAATTGCCGGGAAAGATTCGACAAATTTTTTTTGCGGGAATCATAACGTAATTTTTCTTTATCCAAATTGATTAATTGGTTTGAAAGAGATGCTGCATCCTGCATTGATTGAACATAAATATTTCGTAAATTAGCCAACTCATCTTGCTTGCTAAGTTGACCGTTTTTAGCCAATTTATCAGTAATTTCCTTGACCTGTCGTTCGGCTTTTTGCTGGGATTCTTTCTCCTCAACAATTTGTTGATCCAAATGATCAATCTTACCGACAAGTTCCTGTAATTGCTGATCGAGCTTTGTCTGCTCGGTATTTAACAGATCACGATTGTTTTGCAAAGAATCATGTTTTTGTTTCTGTAAATTATTTTCTCCAAGAGCGTGCTCGTATCTTTGCGTCAATTCTTCAACCGAATGGTTTAAAACATTTAGCTTATTTTCTAATTCATTGGATTGTTGATTAGCTTGATTTTCTTCGGAAGTTTTATCACTTAATTTTTTTTCGATCTGCTCGATCTCTTTTGCAAGATTAGTTATCTCAGCTTGTATGGTTGACCCTTTTGCAGACAAGTCTTTTTTTACGCGAACAATTTTGACAAGTTTTAATTGATCGAATTGTTTTCGTAACGATAAAAATTCTTCAGCTTCATCAGCCTGTTTTTCAAGGGGTTGTAAACGATCAGAAATTTCTTTAATAATATCAAGTAAACGATCTAAATTTTCTTGGGTCTGAAGTAATTGATTTTGGCTTTTATTTTTGTTTTGTTTGTATTTAAAAACACCGGCAACATCTTCAATAATTGCTCGACGATCTTCGGCTTTAGCATTAAAAATAGCCTCAACCTTGCCTTGGTTAATAATCGAAAAAGATTCGCGACCCAATCCGGTATCGACGAAAAGATCGGTAATATCTTTCAACCGGGATTTAACTCCATTGATTAGGTACTCTGCATCCCCGTTGCGATATAGGCGACGAGAAATCTGTAATTCATCAAAGGCCGAATGCAAATAGTGATCAGAGTTATCAATTGTCATCGACACCGAGGCACGCCCCAGGGCTGGGCGTTTTTTTGAACCGCCAAAAATTACATCAGCCATAGTATTGCCACGCAAACCCTTAGCCGACTGTTCACCCATTACCCAGCGAATTGCTTCGATAATATTAGATTTTCCAGAACCATTCGGGCCAACAATTCCGGTCATGCCAGGCATAAATTCGATGATTGTTTTATCGGCAAAGGATTTAAAACCGTTAATTTCCAGTGACTTTAATTTCATCTAGGAATCACATCCTGATAGGCTTTTTTAGCAGCCCGCTTCTCGGCAATTTTTATAGAACGTCCGGAACCGGAACCAATCGCTTTATCATTTACAAAAACAGTTACTTCAAAATGCGGTTTTTGGGGATCAGAAAGATCTTCATTTTCGACTTTATATTCAATATCAACCGAACCAGCTTTTTGAAGCAATTCCTGCAATTTAGATTTATAATCAATAAATTCTTCAAAAAAACCTTCATCGATTGCCGGAAAAAAAGCTTTATTCAAAAAAACAAAAACCGATTTAGAGCCTTGGTCTTTGTACAAAGCACCGATAAATGCTTCCCAAATGTCCTCTAAAAGACTGTCTCGATTACGAGCACCGGAAAGTTCTTCACCTTTTCCTAATCGAATGTAACGATTAAAACCAGCCAATCTGGCAAAATGAGAAAAAGATTTGCTTTGAACCATTGCGATTCGCATTTCCGTTAACTGGCCTTCTTCCCAATTTGGGTAGCGTGTAAATAGATAGTCAGCAACAATCAATTGCATAACGGAATCACCTAAAAACTCGAGTCGTTGATAATCACGGCCTTTTTCTTCGGGATGCTCATTTAAATAATTGCCTTGAGTGAAAGCCTCAAGCAATAATTCCTGGTTAGAAAATTCAATTCCGAAATCTTCTTTTATACCTTTTTGAATATTATTCATTAATCCTTCAATTATATCAAAATGCCCATCGGACAAAGATAGACGGGCATTTTCATTTTATTAATTTTAATAGATCTGCTTTCCTGGATGATTTTTTATACTTGATTCCTTTTGAATCAAGATAAGCTTTAATTTCGGCAACCGTATTATCTGTATTCGGTGCATCCTCTGTTTTGTCGGGATATAGATCAGCTGCCGTTATTTTCTTGGCACTAATCGAGTCCTTTTTTAAATCGCTGCCGGGCTTAATTGATGGCTCTTTTTTGTGAGCTACCAAAAGAAAGATTCCCGCAAGCAAATAAAGAAATGGTGTCAGCCAAAAGAGGATTGCAACAATCGAAAAAATTGCAGCGGTTATTCCTAAAATATGGCCAGTTAAGGGATAACCCACCCGGCGAAAATTTATCAAACCGATAATATGCAAAACCAACATAATTGAACCAGGAATTGTCATTAACAAAACGCCCCAAACCAAAAGGGCCGTCTCTAAATTGGCTTTTCCAAAATTCGCTAATTCGGCTGACGTTAAATAATTACTGCCTAATGTGATCAATCCGTAAAATAGTCCACTAAGAATTCCAAGAAAATCCAAAACGACCGTGATGATTTTTAAAGATTGCGAAGCCTCTTGAGTGTTTCTCATGAAGCTTTTTTACTCGCATGATCATAGAGATAATCAACAGTCGATTGAAAAGTAATCAACTTAGCAGCGTCATCATCGGAGATTTCGATATCGTATCTGTCTTCTAATTCCATTACCAATTCGACAAAATCAATCGAATCGGCATTGACATCTTTTGTAAAATCCAAATCCGGTGTAATTTTTGATTTCGGTAAACCAAAACGTTTAGAAACTTCGTCTGCTAGTTGAGCAGCAATTTCATCTTTATTCATTTCTCCTCCAAACTAATCTTGAATCGGTCTTTGTGTTCATCAACATATTTAGTGATATCAGGAACCAAATTCGACTCCAGCATTACCTTTATCTGACCAATTGTATTAGAAACAGCCTTTGCTTTCGCTGATCCGTGTGTCTTAACAACTGGTGCTTTTACACCGGCAATTACGGCTCCACCAGCGTTATTATAGTCCAGCACCGACGAAAATTCTTTTAAGGCTGGTTTAACCAACGCTGCACCGATTTTTGTTCTTAAACTACCATTAACAAGGATCTTTTTTAGACCGGAAAACAATGTTAGAGCAGTTCCTTCAATTGCTTTTAAAGCAGCGTTTCCGGAAAAACCATCAGCTACGACCACATCGGCATGGCCGTTTAACAATTCCCGACTTTCAATATTTCCAGTGAAATTAAGCTGTTTGCTATTTTTTAAAAGTTGATAGGCTTGAATATGAATTCTATCGCCCTTGTCCTCTTCGGTCCCATTATTCAATAATTTAACTTCCGGATTCGGTTTTTTTAAAACATGTGTCGCATAGAAATTGCCGAGCACGGCAAATTGATAAAGATAACTTGGTTTCACTTCGGCATTAGCGCCAACATCCATAAAAACCCATTGCCGTTTAGGATCATCGACCGATGGAAGCACCGTCAATAGACCAGGACGTTCAATTCCGGATATCCGTCCAACAATAAAAATTCCACTAGCTAAGAGTGCTCCGGTGTTACCGGCCGAAAATAAAGCATCGGCACTGCCATCTTTAACAGCGTTGGCAGCAACCACCATAGAAGAATCCTTTTTCTTGCGTACAGCCTTAACAGGTTCTTCACCCATTTCAATTATTTCAGTTGTATTAATGATCTTAATCCTGTCTTGGTTTGTCTTACCAAGCAATTCAAGAATCTTTCCTTTGTCACCGTATAGATTCAAATGCAAATTCTTGTATTTGTCTCGAGCTAATAAGGCCCCTTTCACGATTTCTTCCGGCGCATTATCGCCGCCCATTGCATCAATAGCAATTGTATATGTTTTATCCATTAATCAAAGTCCTTATATCGATACATCGTTAACGACAAATATTTTACCAGTTCAGCGTTTTCTTTGTCAGCATCCCAGTTAGGTTGGCTGGTAATTTCAATTGCCGATTGCTGAGCAGTTTCCATCATTCTTAAATCATGAATTGGATCACCAACGTTAAATTCCGGCATTCCGGCTTGTTTAATTCCAATTACATCACCCGGTCCACGCAATTTTAAATCTTTTTCCGCTAAAGCAAAACCATCGTTCGTTGAAACAATTGCTTCCATCCGATCAATTCCGTATTGAGTTTTGGGATCAGAAACAAGAATGGCATAAGACTGCTTTTTTCCACGACCAACCCGGCCACGCAGTTGATGCAGCTGAGCAATTCCAAAACGGTCCGCATCCAAGATTACCATGATTGTGGCATTTTTAATATCGACACCAACTTCTATTACAGTCGTTGTGACAAGCACTTGAATCTGATTAGTCGAGAAATCTTCAATTACCTGCTGCTTTTCATCATTTGTCAAACGCCCGTGAAGCAAGCCGACTCGATAAGGCTTTAGTTCTTCTTTTAAACGGTCATAAATTAAAACAGCATTCTGGACATCTAAAGTTTCTGACTCTTCAATCAACGGTGTTACAACATAAACTTGAGCTCCGGCAGACAATTGATCTTTTACCCAATCAAAAATATTATCGAACTGATTGCCTTTAACCCATTTAGTAATAATCGGACGACGACCATTTGGTAATTGATCAATCGTTGAAATATCCATTTCGCCATAAGCAGTAATCGCCAACGTACGCGGAATCGGAGTTGCAGTCATTGCTAGGATATCGGGATTTTGTCCTTGTTCTCGTAATGTTGCCCGCTGTTTGACACCGAAACGATGTTGCTCATCAATGACGGCCAAACCCAAATTGTGGAAATGAACATCTGCTTGAATCAAAGCGTGGGTACCAACGACAATATCGATATTACCGTTTGCCAGATCAGCTAAAATCTGTCGACGAGCAGCCGCTTTTAGACCTGAGGTCAACAATTCAATCCGTAAGTTAATCCCAGCTGATTCATATAAATTGCTGAGATTAATTGCATGCTGTTGGGCAAGAATTTCTGTCGGTACCATAATTGCCGCTTGAAGACCGGCACTATAGCAGGCCAGCATTGCAACAGCGGCTACGACAGTCTTGCCAGAACCAACATCCCCCTGAAGCAAGCGATTCATGTGAATTGGACGTTTTAAATCCAATAAAATTTCTTGAATAACTTTTTTTTGCGCAGCTGTTAAACGGTAAGGAAGTTTTGAAATAAAATCCTCGATAGTTTTTGAATTATATTCAATTTCCCGGCCGCGGTTTTTTCCAGCATAAATTCTCATTAACTGCAGACGCATCTGAAAGAGGAAAAACTCTTCGAAAGCGGCCGAACGTCGTGCCAGTCTGGCATTTTCGGCCGAATCAGGAAAATGCATATCATGAATTTGCTTTCTTCGTGGCAACAAACGATAGGCCAGGATCAATTTTTTTGGAAGAATATCAATAATTTGATCGGCATATTTCGCATAGGCGTTTTCAATCAATTGTTGAATTGTTTTTTGGTGAATTGCTTGACTTGATGGATAAATTGCCGCTAGTGAATCATTTTCAGAATGAATGATTCTTTGACCGTTTAAAGCTTCGTGAACAGCATCGTAACTTCCGAAAATCGCCATTTCCTTTCCAATTTCAATCCGTTCTTTTAACCAAGGCTGATTAAAAAAAGAGACCGAAATATTGTCATGCCCAACCAAAAGTCGAAAAGCAATTCTCGACTTTTTGTAACCAAATCTGGAAATAGTCGGCTGGGAACTAACCGTTCCCTTAAAAGTTACTTTTTGGCCATCATCCGTCTGGCTTGGAAGGCGAGATTCCAAATCATCATAACGAAAGGGATAATAAGTTAAAAGATCTTCGATATTTAAAATTCCCTGCTGTTTTAGAATTTCAGACCGCTTTTGTCCAACGCCGGAAAGTTCTGTAATTGAATCAAAAAGACTCACAGAAAGATTATATTACTTAAATTTATGATTGGTTATTTAATAAAAAAACAATCAGAAAGATTTTTAAGAACAAAATAAATAAGATGGAAAAAATCCATCTTATTTTTAAAAGTTATTCAACTGAAATCAAGAAGGGGTACAAGGGTTGATCGCCTTCGTGAATTTCCGTTTCCAAATTGTTATTGAGTTTGGAAATTGCCTTGGTTAATTGTTCGGACTCTTTTTGATTCGATTGACTACCATAAATTATTGTTACAATTTCCGAATCATCATCAAGCATCGTCTTCACAGAATTAACCGCCACATCTCGTAGACGTCGACCATTAGCCTGGATTTTGCCATCAACGATCCCGATATATTCACCACGTTTAATACTTTTTCCGTCAATACTGGTATCACGAACAGCTTTGGTAACCTCGGCGGATTTAACCGTAACGAGTTGAGCCGTCATTTCAGCCGCATTCTCTTTTACGTCGGCATCCGGATTAAATCCCAGCATTGCAGTCAAACCTTGTTGAATTGTTCTTGATTTGACAATTTCAACTGGGATCTTGGACATTTCGGCAGCTTGGCTAGCGGCCATAAATATATTGGCATTGTTAGGAATAATAATCGCCTTCTTGGCCTTGCTAGATGTAATTGCGTTTAATAAATCTTTTGTCGAAGGATTCATCGTCTGTCCACCAGTAATTACATCAGTAACACCCATCGATTTGAAAAGTTCAGAAACTCCATGACCCGAAGCAACAGTGATAACAGCTGTTTCTATTGGTTTTTTAGGTTGACTAGCCTGTTCTTTGGCAACTCTATCAATCACTGCCTGCTGTTGATCACGCATGTTATCTATCTTGACCCACTTAATCGATCCATAATGAGTTGCTTCAGTCAAAATAGCACCTGGATTCTCTGTGTGAACATGAGTCTTGACTAAACCATCATCAGCGATAACAAGCAAGGAATCACCTTTTTTTGATAAATAATTATAGAATTTATCGTAATTCCATTCGCGATCATAAGTTGATCCTTTACCAGTCTCAAAAAGAATCGTTGTGCAATAACCGTATTTAATGTCTTTGGGATCTAAGGAAACCTGTGCATCGAATTCATCTGTTTTTTCATCAAATTGAGCCATATCAGGCGGAGTACTCAAATCTTCCTGGGTCGTTTTTCCGGAAAGAACTTCATACCAGGATTGAAAAACAAAAACAAGTCCTTGGCCGCCAGAATCAACTACACCAACTTCTTTAAGAACCGGCAGCAAATCGGGAGTTTTTGCCAGGGCTTCCTTTGAAGCATCCCATGTAGCTTTCGTGACATTAATTAAGTCGTCGGATTGATCGGCCGCATCACCCGCTGCTGCTGCAGCTTCACGGACAACGGTCAAAATGGTTCCTTCGGTTGGCTTCATAACAGACTTGTACGCAGACTCAGCCCCGGTTTTTAGGGCATTAGCAAACTGTTTAGCATCTAAAGTATCAAAATTTGCAACAAACTTCGTGAATCCGCGCATAATCTGCGACAAAATAACACCGGAATTGCCGCGTGCTCCCATTAACAAGCCCTTAGACATTGCCGCTGATAAAGCAGCAATCGAGGTCTCAGTTGAATCCCGCTCATATTGAGCCCCTGATTGCATTGTCAAACTCATATTAGTACCTGTATCTCCATCGGGAACCGGAAAAACATTTAATTTATTGATATGTTGTGCATTTTTCGTCAAAATCTGGGCAGCAGCATTGATCATCCTACCAAATTCGACACTCGTAATTAATTCCATTTGATCTCCTTAAGCGCGGATGCCTTCGATAGTCACATTCACTTGATTGATTAAAACACCCAAATTTTTCTCCAATGAATAACGGACTTGCTTTTGAACCGCCTTGGAAACTTCCGATAATTTTGCTCCGTATTCAACAATAATATGTACATCAATCGTCAGCTGGTCATTTTCTTCCGATACAAGAATTCCACGACCATAGTTGGGGCGCTGAAGCACGTGATTAACACCGTCCTTAAAAGATTTGGATGCCATACCAACAACACCAAAAGACTCAGAAGCTGCCGTTCCAACGATTGTTGAAATAACATCATCACCAATGTTTACTTGACCAATCTTAGTCTTCATCTTCAAACTCATGATTTTACCTCTGACTAAATTCTAACAGTATTTATATCTTGATCCCTGTACTCATAAATATAAAAAAGCCGCTCTGGGCGGCTAAGTTATACTCGTTCGATCGAACCGTTCTTCAAGCCTGCACGTAAAGTACGAGCAGTCAGATAAACGGTTTTGGCAGCGTCGCCATTGATTTTAACGGTCACTTTTTGCAAATTTGGCTTCCACGAACGACGATTGGCATTCAAAGCGTGTGAACGTTGATTACCAAAACGAGTACGCGCGCCAGTAATAGCATCTTTTGCCATAGCGTCCTCCTTACATGTAACTGTTAAATTCTATCCGATTTATCTAATAAATGCAAATAAAAATTTGTTTTCTTTCGGATTAAATTTTAATCTTCATTTAATTTCCTTTTTAATTTCCTTTAATATTCGATTCTGATAATGGGTCTTGTTCTAAGGGGTTAAGCAGAATCCTGGAGAACAATCTTCATAAAAATTAACTATCCCTTCCAAATGGATAAAAACTCTCTCTATAAAAGAAATCCCTGACACCGAATTTTATTCGGTGTTTTTTATTGCCATATTACTTAATCACATGATAAAATGGATTAGTTCTGCGGATGTGGCGGAACTGGCAGACGCGCAGGATTTAGGTTCCTGTGAGGAAACTCATGCAGGTTCGATCCCTGTCATCCGCATTAAAATGCTTATATGCAAAATAAAAAACATTCCCAACAAAAATAAGAATGTTTTTTATTTTTTTCTTGACAAAAAGGACAAAGCTTGTTTTAATATCTCTAAAGCACTGAAAGGAATTGAAATTCAATGTATCAGAACAAAACTCTAATTTCACAAATCGTCATTAGCTTGGTCATTATTATTCAATAATGATGAGCTAGATTTGTACTGCTCTTCATTAATCTTAAAATGATGAGCAGCTGAGTGGTTATATTCCTTGAGAAATCGACCTGCTGCGAAAATCGCAACGGTCGTTTTTTTTATCGCTGAAAAGAAGGGAAAAATAAAAATGTTAAAAAATGGAAAACGAAATAACATCATTTTAATTGCATCATTAATATTTGGAATGTTTTTTGGAGCCGGAAACTTAATTTTTCCAGTTCAACTCGGCCAAATGGCCGGAAGCCACTGGCTAGTGGCAGCATTAGGATTTCTTCTAACCGGTACTCTTGTACCTTTCTTGGCAATATTGGCAATTAGTGTGACCCATAGCCGTGGCGTTTACGATATTGCCAAACCAGTTGCTCCTTGGTTTGGAACACTTTTTCTTGTAATGCTTCACTTAACTATTGGGCCTTTTTTTGGGACGCCGAGAACAGCGGCAACCGCTTTCTCAATGGGAGTGTCACCATTTTTGCCTGAAAAATATCAAACAATCGGAATGTTGGTTTTCTCAGCAATCTTCTTTGCCCTTGCATACTATTTAAGTATTAAAGAATCAAACGTTGTTGCCTGGATTGCTAAATACCTGAATCCATTATTTCTTGTTTTGATCATTTCGATTGTTGTTCTCTCCTTTGTTCTGCCGATGGGAAGCCTAAAGCAGACAGTTCAACCGGCTTATCAGAATAATGCTTTTTTTCAAGGATTTTTAGATGGATACAATACAATGGACGGAATCGCCCTTTTAGCTTTGGCAGTGACAGTTGTCTATGCAGTAGAAGGTCTCGGATATTCAAAAGAACGCGTTCCTAAAATGATCGCTAAATCAGGTTTATTAAGTATTTTAGCTGAAGTTTTATTATATTTGTCACTTATATTTTTAGGAACAACAAGCCTTGGCCTTCTCAAACTGGCTCCGAACGGTGCAACTGCCTTTTCTCAAATCGTTGGACATTATGCTGGAAATTTCGGAACTTTATTTACCGGTCTGGTTGTTACTTTGGCAGTCTTTACAACGGCGATGGGACTTTTTGCTTCTTTTTCACAAGACATGCACCGGACTTTTCCAAAAGTTAGTTATCTAAACTGGCTGCGCGTAATTGCATTCGGATCATTTTTAACAGCCAATGTTGGATTAACAAATATAATTGCTTGGGCAACACCGGTTTTAATGTTGATGTATCCGCTAGCACTAGTCCTAATTTTCTTATCGCTTTTTTCAAAATTTTTCCATCGCTCGAAAATTGTCTATAGGGCGGTACTTATTTTTGCCGCTCCAGCTGCCATACTAGATAGTTTTGCTAATTTGCCGGTAGCGAATCTGCCGATAATCAGCAATTTAGTTAATTATTACCATCAATTTATTCCCTTGGCGTCTTTGGGACTTGGTTGGCTATTGCCCTCAGTGGTCGGAGCTTGTGTTGGCCTTTCACTTTATAGGTTCAAAACCAGCCCTCAGAAAACTAATTTAATGGACAAAAACGTCCAACAAGTCAACGATTAAAATATTTCTGGTAAATTTGAATATTAATAAAATTAACCAAGCATAATTGCTAGTTACTAATAAATTTGTTACACTATTTTGGTTGGTTAATTGCCGACTTAGCTCAGTTGGCTAGAGCACTTCACTAGTAATGAAGGGGTCGGAGGTTCGAATCCTCTAGTCGGCATAATATAAATTAAAAAAGCTCATTTTTGAGCTTTTTTTAATGAATTAATTCATGAATATCAATTGAATTAGGCTGTTTTTCCAAGTATTTGACAAATATGTTTCACTAGTAAAAATGTAAAAACAAGAAAACTTATTTTGAAAACAGAAAAATCTTTTAACTAAGCATGCTGATTGTGTCTCCCCTTAACCCTTCCCGCAGAGTTTCTAAAGAGACAACCTCATCTGAAGCAATGTTACCCAAATTTATCTGACTGCCAAATTTTAAAATCAATTCGGCTTGCTGCTTTTTTAATGGCGCTTCAAAGACTAACTTAGATATTCCAAGACTAGAAAGTTGTTCTAATTCGTCTTCGATAATATTTCCATTCGGATCATAGATTCCAATATCTTTCCCAGCTTCTCTGGCTTCGATTAGAACGTAGTTTGAACCATATTCTAAATCCGATTTCATTGTTTCCAATCTTTCCGAGACGGATAATTTATGATCTAAAACCGGATTTTTCTTGCCAACTTCGGAAATAACATAAAAGCCTGCTTCTCTGGCTTTTTTAATCGTTTTGGCCCGCTCCGGCGTTGTGATTTCGGTTGACCCGTCGCTCACCTCAATTGCTTTAAATCCTAATTCACGACTTTCCTCTAAAAATTGGTCCACTTTTCCTTTTAGGATGGCAACTTCAAGCAATGTTCCGCCTGGATAAGGCATAATTCCGGCAGCCTTGTATTTGTTGGTTTTTTTAATTATCAAATCGCGATTAATTACAGCTGAGGTTCCCCATCCGAATTTGGCAAAATCAATATAATCAGCGGATGTACTTAAAATATCATCAAGTGCTTTGATGCCTAAACCCTTATCAAGCATCATAGTTAAACCGGATGTTCTGGGTTTTTCCGGTCTCCTTAAATTCAAAAATTCATAAGCATTCATGCTACACTTTTATCATTCCAGAATTAAATGTATCTTAAATACTATGAAAAAAGTATTCATTGTAAGGCACGGAAAAACAATTTGGAATTTACAAAAGAAATTACAGGGCGCTAAAGGCGATTCGCCACTTTTAAAATCCAATCAAAGCGAGTATGTTGCACTGGCAAAATTTCTTGATAAGTTCAACTTTGAAAAAATCTATACCAGCCCCCAAACAGATCAATAAAAACGGCTAGAGCAACAATCGAAAAAAGCAAAGTTCATTACCAAAAAGAAATTATAGTCAATCAAGCTTTTAGAGAAGTATCCTTTGGAAGTTGGGAAGGCCAAACAAAAGAATCAATAATCCAAAAATATCCGAAACTTTTTGCAAAGTTCTCCCTTCGAGAAGATGATCCACGATTATCCGCACTCGGAATAGAAGAATTCGTACACGCACGAAAAAGATTTAAAAATGAAATTCTTAAAATCATCCGTCAAATCGAAGACAACAAAAATATTTTGATTTTTTCCCATGGCGCAATCAGCCAGCTAGGTATAAAAGCTTTAACAAATAACGAAAATATTTCCGGATTAAAAAATATGTCGACATCGATTATTGGAAGCAACGACGATGAAAATTTCAGAATTGAAAGTTATAACGGTTTTGCTTATCTTAATTATTTCGATAACAGTGGAAATACAACAATTATGTAAAGATACCTTATTAATAAACAGCTTATTTTAATTTTAAGCAAAAATAAAAACGCCTTTGGGGTGGCGTTTTTTGGGATTAATTATTATGAAGAGAGTTTTTAATTTATTTGGAAGGGATATTTTATTATTGGAGAGTGTTCGTCGGGACTTGTTTTTTTACTAACTTGTCCTTTGGAACAGTTTTAATTATTCAATTGACAGATTAAAGGAAGATAAAAGAGAGATAAAACGAAGATAAAAAAGATCTAAAGAAAGTAATTTCGGAAAAAATGGTTAAGAATCCATTTTAAATTATCTCGCGTTTTCCTTGCTGATCTTATCCTCACCAAAATAAGGACGAAGAGCTTCAGGAATAGTAATCGTTCCATCCTCATTCTGATAATTCTCCAAAATAGCCGCAACAGTTCTGCCAACAGCTAAACCAGAGCCGTTTAGAGTATGAACAAAATGAAGCTTGCCAGTCTTTGAATCACGATACTGGATATGACCACGGCGTGCCTGAAAATCTTCATCATTGGAAACAGAAGAAATTTCACGATATTTGTCTTGAGTTGGGAACCAAACTTCCAAATCATAAGTCATCGCCGAACCAAAACCCATATCTCCGGTAGAAAGACGAATCACATGATAGGGCAATTCAAGTTTTTGCAAAATATTTTCTGCATTAACAGTCATCTTTTCCAATTCGTCATACGAATCTTCCGGCTTGGTAAATTTAACCATCTCAACTTTATTAAACTGATGCAAACGGATTAAGCCACGGGTATCCTTTCCGGCAGCGCCAGCTTCTTGACGAAATGCCGGTGATAAAGCAGTGATATACAAAGGTAATTCGGATTCATCTAAAACTTCGTCACGCCGCCAATTAACCAAAGCAACTTCGGCAGTCGGAATCATTGTCATTGACTGATTTTTACCGACTTCATAAGCATCGTCAACAAATTTTGGAAACTGCCCAGTTGCATACATCGACTCGTTAGTGACCATGTAAGGAGTCAATAATTCTGTATATCCTTCGCGACGATGTTCATCAAGCATAAAATTGTAGACCGCTCGTTCCAAACGGGCACCGGCACCAACGTAATACAAAAAACGTGCCCCGGAAACTTTTGCGCCACGTTGAAAATCCAAAATACCAAGATCTTCACCGATGTCAAAATGAGCTTTCAACCACGCTGGTGTTTTGGAAAAAGCTGCCGGGCGTCCCTGAAGATCACTTGGCTGCCACTTTCTTTGTTCGATATTGTATGAATCATCTGGGCCAACCGGTACTCGCGAATCGGCCAGATTAGGTAGATGAGCCGCTTGAGAATGAACAGACTCTTCGACCTCCGACAATTGTTTATCCAAATCCTTAATTTGGTCAGAAACAGTTTGCATATCCTTGATAGCTTTTTGAGCGGCCAAATCGTCTTTAATCCGTTTAGCTGCTCCGATTTGATCAGAAACCTGATTACGTTTGGCTTTTAACTGTTCCGATTTTTGAATTAGAGCACGACGTTTTTCATCATCGGCTAATAATTTATCTAACACACCATCTTCAACATTTCGATCAATTAAACGTTGATTGGCTTCATCTCGATTATTCCGTAAATATTTAATATCTAGCATATATTCGATTATACATTCGGCAAAGAAAAAAAAGCCGGTAATTCAGCTTATTTTTCTTAATTTAGAAACTCGCTTTCTCGGTTTCTTAACTGTAAATTTGCGATCATCCAAAACTATTTTTACATCAGCCACGCTGGCAACCTTTTGGTCATGAGTAATCACAATTACAGTTTTCTTGGAATCATGAGCAACTTTTTTAAAAATTTGTGTAATTTCTTTCGTATTTTGAGAATCCAAATTCCCAGTCGGCTCGTCGGCAACAACAACCGGAGCATCAACGGCTAAAGCACGGATAATAGCCACGCGCTGCTGCTGACCTCCGGATAATTTTTGAACGTTCTTTGTTATCAAATCACCATTAATACCAACTGAAGCCAGTAAATCAGTCGCATATTGCTTATCGCCGGCATGCTTAGAGTTCGTAATTGATAAAGCCGACATAACGTTTTCCAAAGCTGACATATAAGTCATTAAATTATAGGCTTGAAAAATAATCGTCACATCTTGATTGCGGTATTTGGTCAAACCGATTTTCCTGATATCTTTGCCGTTAAAGTTAATCGTTCCAGCAACCGGCGAATCAAGTCCGGCCAGAAAACTAACAAAAGTTGTTTTCCCAGAACCTGATTCACCAACAATTGCATAGAATTTTGAGGATTCAAACTTCAAATTAACATCCTTATATAGGTAGTCATCAGGATGGTTGAAATAATGAGTTAATTTTTGAACTGTCAGTGTCATAGCTGCTCCTTTATTCTGAAATTAGAATTCTTTTTGGTTTTAAACTCAAAATCGGTATCGAACCAAGCAAAGTCGCAATTCCGACAATTACTAATCCAAAAGCACCTAGTTTTAGTAATGTGCCAATAGTCAAATGAGTTGAAAGCTTGTTAAGTTGGGAACTGCCTGTCAGAGTTGAACTTAATTGGCTAACGCCGCCAGCAGACCGACCAGCTCCTCTAGTTGTTCCTTTGCTGGTCGTATTCCCTTGGCTCGGTGCTCCACCGCCACCTGGGGCGCCGGCTCCGCTGCTCAATGTTTGTGTTGATGTTGTTTCTTGGCTAACCAGTTGTTTTCCAATTACATTGCCAAATAAATTGCCGAAAATACCGGCGAAAAACAAAGAAATAATTAAAATCGAAATTGTTTCGATAAAAATCTGTCCGACTATTTTGCTTTTTGCTTCACCTAATGACATTAAGACACCGATTTCATGTTTACGTTCGCGAATCATTAGAATCAAAATCAAGCTCAAAATAGCAATTCCGGCAATTGCAACAATCCAAACAATTTTTGAAGCAATACTTTCAATCGATTTAACCGAACTGGATAATAGTTCATAAATTTCGTCGGAGGTCGTCAATTGCAACTTGCTGGAAATTAATTTCTTGGCTTTTTTAACAAAAGCCTTTTCCTTACTGGAATTAGTCAAAGTATAAGTAACAGCGGAAACTTTTCCATTATCGCCGGCTAAGCTTGAAGCAAGAGTATAGCTGGAATAAATTGTATTTGAAGGATCATCTCCTGTTAGACTGGTAGAACTTGAAGTCTTTGCTTGGTAAATTCCAACAACTTTTAATGACTTTACATCCCCGTCGGAATCTTTGACTTTAATTGTCTGGCCGACTTTAATTTTATTATCTGAAGCGAGGGTCTTTTCGATGACAACATTATTTGTGTTTTTATCAGATACCTTAATTCCACGACCCTTGGTAATCACATAATTTTTGTTCTTAAAATTCGAATCAGCCGCGGTTGTCGAAACCCCAGAGATACTAATGTCACCGGTTTCGGTAGTTTGTGTACCGGAAAAACCGCCTTTGCTGCTAGTAGAACTGCTAGTTTCTACTGATGTAAACGACGAAGCATTAACACTCGCTGTTGCAGTAATCTGATAAGCAGCAACGTTACTTAAAGAACCCAATTTATTAGCCGTTTTTTGACTAATAATTACTTGATTGGTGCTTTTAAAGCCTGAAGTCCCTGTAGGACTCTGGTTTTGTTTGAATAGTTTTTGTCGATTAGCGGATAAGGCCACTGTTGTACCGACTGAATCTTTGCTATTATCAACAGCCGTTAGAGCAGCGTTTTGGATAATCAACCCAGCTAAGACAAAAGTCATAATAGCTGTAATAACCAGAGTTAATAGTAAACTCCGTCCAATTTTTCGACGAAGATACAAAAAAGCACGCTTGATATAATCCATGAAATCTCCTTTACAATGCAGATTATTCTCAGAAAATTAAAGTGTGCTTAAACAAATATTAAATGAAAATTAATTTTAAAATAAATCAGCCAACAAGAATTCCTAAATTAAAAAGCTTTTCATCAATTTGGTTTAAAACTTCTTGAGCAGCGTCTTTAGATTCAACAAAATCGTATTTATCGCCATCAATTTCCATTTTCGGACCTCGATCGTAACTAGCGTACCAAATAGAATAACGTCGGTTCAGCTCCTGATAGTATTTATATAAATCTGGATGTACGGAAATTTGTTCAAAACCACGACCACGTTTTTGAATCCTGTTCAACATATTGTCAAAAGAAACCCGCACATGAATCAAAAGATCAGGATCTTTCGACGGCAATTCGTCAAGTTTTTCCATCATATTACTTAAAAGCGATTTATATATATCAACTTCAGTCTGAGTCGAACGGCCAAGATCGGCATTGAGTTGGAATAATAAAGCATCTTCAAAAATCGAGCGGTCAATCACATCCAATTTGTTATCTTGAGCATTTTTAATATTTTGCAAACGTTTATTTAAAAAATATATCTGTAAAAGAAAAGCGTATTTTTTAGGATCGTCATAGAAAAGCGGCAAAATTGGGTTGTCGCTTACACTTTCATAAATCGCTTTGCTGCCTAAATGATTTGAAAGTAAATTCGTTAAACTGGTTTTTCCAGCTCCAATTGTTCCTGATAAAACGATCATTAATTATCCCCTTGTCTTTTTTACCTTATCTAATTTGACAATATACTGCTCTAATGTCAAACAGTTTTCAGCATACTTAAAAAACTGCAGATCTAGCTTGACAACTTTATCCAAATTTATTGTTTTAAATCCAGCTGCCTCTAAAAATATTTAATTTAACAAAAATCCGTGCGTAATTATAATAAAATTCTTCGGAAAACATAAACCAGGCATAACCGAATAACAGAGCAGAGAAAACATCGGTAACCGTATTGTATTGATAAGCAATTACAGCAATGCAGACTAATATCAACCAAAAAATTATAAAGACAATTGTTCTGTTTTTTACTTTTCTGGCCTGCTTATTAAATTCTGGTACAACAATAACGAAGAAAAACTGAATTAATAAAAAAGTCATCAAAACAGATAAACTTGGAAAACTCCGGCCAATAGACGAAGGCTTGCCAGCTGGAGCCGGAAGCTGAAGAAACAAAGTCAAAATTGAATCAGCTAACATCGATCCCAACATCGTAAAAAGGAACCAGGCTGCCGGAATTTTAAAATTATTTCCCCAAAGCAGAAAAGCACACAAAAGAGTTAACAAGAAGCTGAAAATCGGACGACTTAAATTAGCTCCAATCCAGAAAAGAATGTTGAAAAAATTGTTATTTTGATAGGAAAGAAACCCGGTAAAAAAGTCGTCCAGCAGGGTAAGCAAAGGCGAATACAGCCAAGATAAAATAATTACAAATAAAAAAAGCCCTGCAAAAATATAAATGAGCGGTTTTCTAGCCCTATCCTGATCAACTATCATAATTCAAAATCTATTGTAACAAAGCTATAATTTTTAATGTATTAAATTAATACTTTAGATAGAATGTTACTATATGCGAAAATTCAGATCACCAAAAGCAGGAAAAGAACGCCGTCCTGGCCGTAAAAGCAGGCATTTAATCAGAAATATAGTACTCACCGTTTTCGGTTTAATCTTTGTCGGTGTTGGAACAGTTTTTTTTGTGGCTTATTCCAATATAAAGGGAGCAATTGATTCGAATACCTTTGTTTCAACCGATATAAAAAAAGAACGCAATGTCGATTCAGTATTAAGCAAGGGAAAACCTGTTTCAATACTTCTTATGGGAACAGATACTGGCGAATTAGGTCGAAATTGGGTCGGGAGGACCGACTCAATGATTCTGATCATAATCAATCCTAAAACCAAGAAGACCTTGCTCATGTCGATTCCACGTGATTCAATGGTTTCGATTCCCGGCTATGAGTACACTTTTCCTCAAAAAATAAACGCCGCCTACGAGTATCCGGCAAATGGCAAAGGGCATCCCGAAACAACAATTAAAACAGTTGAAAAATGGTTAAATATTCCAATTGATTTTTACGGAATTGTCAATATGGAGGCACTCGAACAAATCGTCAATAAAGCCGGCGGGGTTTCCGTGAAATCTCCTTTAACCTTCACTTTTTCCGAAGATACCGCTCATGATTACGGAAATAATTTGTATACCTTCACAAAGGGATCTACTAGATATAAATATTATAAGAACGGGAGCACACTAACAAAAACTTCCAAAGTTATGAATGGAGCGGCCGCCCTAGCCTTTACGAGAATGCGTTATAACGATCCACTAGGTGATTATGGGCGTACTTTGCGTCAGCGTTTAGTTTTTGAAGCCATTGCAAAAAAGGCGACTGCTTTAATCCCACAAATTGTTAATAAAAAGTTCTTAAATTCAATCTCAAAACAAGCGAAAACCGATTTAAGTTTCAATGATATGGTTACCTTGGCTTCCAATTATAGAAAGGCTTTGAAGAATATTAAATCTGATTCAATACAAGGTACAGATTATGATTATTCCGGAATTTCCTACCAAGTAGTTGCCAGCAAGGAAAAACAACGTGTAACTAATAAAATCCGAAAATTCCTTGATCTTAAAAAAGCTAAATCCGGTCCATTATATGCTGGCCAAGTTACTAACGGAGTCGTCATAGGCAGCGATAGTTCTACGGAAACTGATGATTCAACGGCAACCTATAGTTCTTCATCAACACAACAGACTTATTCGACACCAGCAACAGTTTATTCATCATCTTCCGTGCAGCCTACAGCACCGGCAGCTACGAGTTCCTACTCAGATACAACCACTACTACAACAAATGGTACCGGACAATAATTCAATAATAAATTTAAGTAAGTAAAAAAGCCTGTGGTTCAAACCACAGGCTTTTTTACTTACTTTGATGATTTAGCTTAGCAATAAGCTGCTCAATATGATCACCATATTCAATTGCTGTATCACGTTTGAAAATCAAATCAGGAATCTTAAAAGTGGTCATTTTTTTGGCCAAATGGCGTTTAATTAAACTCTTAGCAGCCTGAAGTCCAGCATCAGCTTTTTCACCAGAACTTGCCAAGTCGGAATAAATTGTCCAATAAACATAAGCTATCGAAAAATCAGGTGTCATATCAATGCCAGTAATAGTGACATCTTTTAATCTGGTATCAGAAATATCTTTAACGAGAATTTCACTAATTTCGCGTTGTATCGTACCTTCAACACGTAACAAACGTGCGGATTTGGCATGTTTAGGCATTTGCCTTAACCTCTTCCATCGTGTATGCCTCGATAACATCGCCAACTTTTTCATCATTATAATTAGCGATCGTTAAACCAAGCTCAAAACCTTTTTTAACTTCTTTAACATCATCTTTTCCATGTTTTAACGAGCCTAACTGCCCATCATAAACGACAACACCATCACGGATGAGACGAACTTTCGAGTCACTTGTGATAACACCATCAGTAACCAATCCACCAGCAATTGTCCCAATTTTTGAGAAATGGAATAATTCGCGCACTGAAATAGTTCCCAAAGTCTTCTCTTTGTATACAGGTTCCAGCTGACCTTTCATAGCCGCTTCAACTTCATTGATAGCATCATAAATAACATTGTAAAGTCGAACATCCACATGCTTTTGTTCAGCATCAGTTTTAGCTTGGCCAACTGGACGAACATTAAAGCCAATAATAATCGCACCAGAAGCTTCGGCAAGATTTATATCAGACTCGTTAATCGCACCAACGGCAGCATGGAGTATATCTACTCGAACACCCTCAACCTTGATTTTCTTCAAAGAAGCGGATAGAGCTTCAACCGATCCTTGAACATCAGCTTTAACAATTAAGGAAACGGTCTTCATATCCTGTTTGGCCATAGTCGAGAAAAGCGTATCCAATGTAACGACCGTCCCATTATTGCGTTCCTCTTCCATTGCCTTTTTAGCACGAGACTCACCCGCTTCACGGGCATCTTTTTCAGAATCCATTACAACGAAGTGATCTCCAGCTTGTGGAACTTCATTTAAACCGGTAATTTCAACTGGGGTCGCCGGTAAAGCAGAATCGAGTTTTTTATTGGAAGCATTGTTCATTGTTCGAACACGACCAAAAGTATTTCCAACAACAATCGGATCACCAGTCTTCAAAGTACCTTGCTGAATAAGCAAAGTTGCAACTGCTCCACGGCCTTTATCCAAACGAGCTTCAATAACAGATCCACGAGATTTAGCTGTTGGATCAGATTTTAGATCCATCATATCGGCTTGAAGCAAAATCATTTCCAAAAGTTTATCAACATTTTGGCCTGTCTTAGCGGAAATTGGTACTTCGATCGTGCTGCCACCATACTCTTCTGGCACAAGGTCATATTTCATAAGTTCGTTAACAACATTTTTCGGATCAACTCCTGGAATATCAATCTTGTTAATTGCGACAATAATCGGTGTTTTCGCTGCCTGAGCATGATGAATAGCCTCGATTGTTTGAGGCATAATGCCATCATCGGCCGCAACAACTAATATGGTTATATCGGTAACATTCGCACCACGAGCACGCATTTCTGTAAAAGCTTCGTGGCCAGGTGTATCAAGAAAAGTAATCAAGCGGTCGTGCAGACGAGCCTGATAAGCACCAATATGTTGAGTAATTCCTCCCGCTTCGCCTTCGGTTACGTGGGTATGACGCAAATAGTCCAAAAGTGTAGTCTTACCATGATCAACATGACCCATGATTGTAACAATCGGAGCTCGTGAAACTAGCTTGCTCTGATCAATATCATTGTCAGTCTTATCAAAGAAACGATCAATATCAGAGACATCGACTTCTTCTTTTTGCTTAGCCTCGATATTATAATCAGCAGCCAATAATTCAATCGTATCAGCATCCAAGCTCTGATTTTGGTTAACAACTACACCGAGTAGGAAAAGCTTTTTAAGAATCTCAGCAACATCGCGATGAATAATCTTGGCAATATCCTGAACATTCATTCCCAAACGATACTCCAGAACCTTTGGTAACGGTTGCTCTTTACGTTCGTTTTGGCGATTCCTGGAAACTGCTGCTGCTGCTATGCGTTGAGCTTTCTTAGATCCTTTAGGTTCTGATTTACGACGAATGCCGCGAGCTGGGCCGCTTACAAAATGAGTACCTGGAGCAGTTGTTGTTTGATTACGGCGACGAGTATTATTGCGAGCAGAATTATTGCCCGATGCTAATGCGCCACCAAAACGACCTGTTCCATTTTGCGATGCATTTGTTTTGTGATTATTATTATTATTATTACGGTTGTTGGAAGCTTGTCCACCAACTGTATGATTATTATTCCGGCGATTATTTCTTTGGTTTGTTACCGGATGCTGATTCGGCAACGGATTATGTGGATGAGCACGCCGAAGTGGTTCAACAGTTGTATTGCCTGCTTTCGAATTTGTCCGTTGACGTTGATTTGATGATTTCCTAGGTTGATTCAAAGAGGATCCAGCAGGTGCGCTTGCACTGCCGGCATGAATCGGTCGATGGTCTTTAGGTGCGGGACGACCCGTGTTGGAATCAAAACTTACCCGTCGACGTTGACGAGAATCCTGGCTATTAGTTGGTGCCTTATCCACGTGTCTTTCTCCCTGAGCGCGACTCGAAAGACCGGCCGCATGCCTTCTTTGAGAGGCCGGCAATTCCGATTTAGAAGCTGATTGCTTTCTAATATGATGTACCAGTGGACGCCGTTTCTTTTCTTCTTCAGTCATAAAGTCACCTCCTTTAATAACTCTTTGATTTGTTTTGCAATTCCTGGATTACTGATTCCAAGAATTTTTCTTGTCTGTCCAATTGCTTGGCTGATTTCTGTACTTGAAAATTGATTAACTATTGTAATTCTTTCCCGGATTAAATCTTCGAAATCCTTTTTTGTATTTTCGCTAGCATCATTAGCAATAATTACCATCGCAATTCGTTGCTTTCTGATTGCCTTTTCGACTATCGTCTGTCCGCTGACAAGAAAACCAGCACGTTTCGCCAAACCAAAATAATTAAGAATTTTCTGCTTTGATAATTTGTTCGTGGCTGAAAAGTTCCTTCCTGTCTTGTTGGTGCTTGACAAAATTAATTAATTCATCATAGAAAACATCGGCAACAGTCATTTCAAAGGTAGAATCGAGAGACTTCTCCATTTTTGCCTTCTTAGCTAGTGTAACATCAACGCTCACATAGGCGCCGCGACCATTTGCTCTACCAGTTGGATCCAATTTCAATTCTCCAGTTGGCGTCTTTACAATTCGGATCAAATCCTTTTTTGGAAGCATTTGGCCACTAACGATATCTTTACGCATGGGTGTTTTATGTGCTTTAAATTGTCGCTTCTTTTTTGCCATAAAAATAATTATTTATCGTCGCTCTTTTTACTATCCTCGCCCTCTTTTTCTTCCAAAATAGCATCGAAATCAACATTCTTCAGTGCTGCAGCGAATTCATCCTGGGCTTCTTTGACTTCAGCTTCAGTCATTTTTACCTTTGCTTTTGAAGAACTTTCCTCAGCCGGGCTGTTTTCCTTGCTTGTTTCGGAAGTTTTTTCCTCTTCTGATGCGTCGGATTGATTATCGTTTTCGGAAAAATATTCATTGGCATCGGCATATTCAGTCTCGTCTTCCAATGCTTCGTCAGTTTCGTCTGCTTGATCCGACTGGTCTTCTTCTGCATACTTAGCAGACTCTTCGAGAATAGCCTGAAGTTGTGGATCATTTTCAGCTTGTGTTTCCGACTTAATATCAATTTTAAACTTGGTTAATTTAGCAGCTAAACGAGCATTCTGTCCACGTTTTCCAATAGCTAAACTCAATTGATAATCGGGTACGATAACGGTAACTTCATTATCATTATCAGGACTAAAAATTACATCAACAACTTCAGCTGGATTAAGAGCATTAGCAATATATTGTGCCTCATCCTCAACCCATTCAACGATATCCATGTTTTCACCATGCAATTCGTTGACAACGGCCTGGACACGCGATCCACGAGGACCGACCAAAGTTCCCACGGGATCAAGATTGGAATCAGTTGTTCGAACAGCCACTTTTGAACGGTCACCAGCTTCACGAGCGATTGATTCAATCACAACCGTTCCATCATAAACTTCTGGAACTTCCTGTTCGAATAAACGTTTGACCAATTCCGGGCTTGTTCGCGAAACATAAATTTGTGGGCCGCGAGTAGCGGAATCCTCAACGCGGTTAATCAGAACCTTGATGGGGTCGCCAGTCTTGTAAGTTTCTCCCGGTATACGATCCTTATCTCCCATAGCCGCCTCTTGGCCATCAGGCATAGTAACCCACAGGAAACGTTGGTCTTCGCGAGCAACCCGCGCAGAAACAATTTCATGTTCAAAGCCTTCATAGCGAGCATGAATTGCTTCCTTTTCTTTTTCACGAATTGTTTGGGTCGACTTGTTTTTGCCGGACTGAGCAGCTAAACGACCAAAATCGCGCGGATTGATTTCAAATTTGATTTGATCACCAGCCTCATAGGCGGAATTTATATCTTGCGCATCTTTTAAGTAAATTTCTGAATAAGGATCAATCATATCGCCATCAGGAATAACTTCTTTGATTTGTAAGAGACTAAATTCCTGTTTTTCAGGATCGACATCAACTTCAACATTGGTTTCCCCTTCAAAATTCTTCTTATAAGCAGTAACCAAAGTATCCTTTAAAGATGTAATTGCATCTTCCTGACTGATACCTTTCTCAGCTTGTAATGCTTGTAACGCAGAAAACAACTCTCTTCTGTAATCTGATGCCATATCTATGCCTCCTGATTTAACGAAATTTTTGAGATTTTTTCTCTTGGAAAATTCTTGACTTCCGTTGATGAAACTTCCAAGCTAATCTCCAAATCAGAAAAGGATTTTAAAATACCTTCGGCTGATTTGCTGCCATCGACTTTTTCAAACAAATTTAACTTGATCGGTTGTCCAAGTGCCCAATCAAGATGCTCATCAGTTTTAATCGAACGATCAATTCCCGGTGAGGAAATATCAAGATTGTATTGATCTGGAAATGGGTCTGGTTCGATCTTATCAAGTGCGTTGCTGATCAAAGAAGTTACTTCAGAAATTTGGTTCATCTGAATTGCTTGATGATCTTGTCCATCAACTAAAATAGTTAAGACAGCTGGCCTGCCGCTAAAGAAGAACAGGTCCCACAGCAAAAGATGTTTTTCCGAAAGAATTGGTTGAACTTTTTCTTTGATTGTATCGATTTGTTTTAAATTCATTATCTTTTACTTGACCCATAAAAAATGAGCTGGCAGATGCCAACTCATTTACTTCAGTAAATCAAGTTAATTTAATTATAACCCGAAAAAGACTATATATCAATAACTATACAAGTAAGTAATTTTAAAACTACTGCCGCTGCTGCGACTCAATATAGCCAATAATTGATTCGAAGCATAAACAGAAATCGTGATTGGAACATCTTTAGTAAAGTATTTCGGCCCAATTTCCGAAATATACGTCGAAAAGGCTTTAATTTCTGAAACTGAATAAAAACTGGTGTTAACTGTAATTTTCATTCCAGTTAAAGTCTTATCTTCATAATGCGCCTGAGCGGTAGCCGAGGAAATGGTCGGGAAAAAGCTCTCAATATCATCTTCGAAATTGACAAAATCAGTATTGTCCTGGCTGCCAACACTTCCTGTTGTAGCATCTTGTTCAGGAAAAATAAGATTCTGAATATCCAAATTATGCCATTCACTAATTTTGCTGCCGGACTTGGACTCGTAATAAGCGTATGGAACACCGCCTACCAAAGAAGAACTTGAAGCATTTTGATACATCACGATTAAGATAGGAACATCATTACCGATTTTTTTATTGGCTCTCAGGCGAGCCAAAACTTTGCTGGCTATTGTCTTCCCTTGAGCAACCATTTCTGACTTAGAAATATCTTGCGTGTATGTTGTTCCGCCTGTGGTCTTGGTATAACTGTCAGTTCGATTCATGGCAATTCCAATCGTCATCCCTGCAAGATTGAGCTTGGAGCCGCTACCTTCAGTCATGAAGTCGTTTTCCTCAATTGATTGCAGATATTCTGGATTTCGACTATTGTCGGTCTTACCATTATTGACTGGATTCAAACCGAGTTTATTACTGCTGGAATAGCGATCCAACCAATCGTTAAGAGTAGTAGCGGAAAGATATTGGCCCTCTTGGAAAATATATTTCTTCGTTGAGAAAAACTTCTTCGAAAGTTCGTTGATTGCCTGCTCGAATGATTGGGCATTAAGCCCGTCTTCGGTTGTCACAGCAATTCCTCTGGCAGCCGAGGTCACGTAACTGCCGTTTTTAACAACGGTTTTATATTCTCCCTGTTTATTATCAGTATTAATAACTTGAATAGTGCTGCTGCTACTGCTACTACTGCTCGTTGATTCTTGACTATGATTAAAAAAATATAGAGCTCCAACAACAATCAAGAGAACTACGAAAAGAAGAATTAAAAACTGTGTAATTGTTAATCTACGCCTATTTTTTAGCATTGCTTAAATTGATAAAATCCTGTTCGTTAATAACTTTTATTCCTAATTTATTCGCTCTTTCTAGTTTACTACCTACACCGCTTCCTGCAATTAAAAGATCTGTTTTTGAAGAAACTGACGATGAAACATTTGCACCGTGCTCTTCAAGCCAAGTCTGCATCTGTGGTCGCGTCCAACTATTAAGTTTCCCAGTCAAAACGATTCTTTTATCAAAAAAGTAATTTTTCTCATCAATTTCGGTTGTTGTTAGATAATCAAAATTGACTTGAAAATTTTCTAATTCATTAATTAAATTAGCAACAGATTCGCTATTAAAATATTGTGTAATAGCATCAGCCATTACCTGACCAACGCCATCGATTTCGGCAATCTCTTCAGTACCGGCATTCTGCAAATTACGAAGATTTTTAAAATGTGCCGCGAGAACTTTAGCCGCTTTCGCACCAACGCCACGAATACCTAAAGCAGTAATTAAACGTTCAACTGAATTTTGTCGAGAACGATCAATTGCCTGAACCAAATTTTTTGATGACAGATCAGCAAATTTATCTAAAGTTGTTAGCTGGTTTTCCGTTAGTGCATATAAATCAGAAATTTTCTTGATGAGATTTTTCGATAAAAGCTGTTCAACAACTCGAGGTCCCAATCCATCAATATTCATCGCATTTCTTGAAGCAAAATGAATTAAGCCTTCTTGAATTTGAGCTGGACACTCGGGGTTAATGCAGCGGAGAGCTACCTCTCCTTCAACATGAACAAGTCTTGACCCGCAAGAAGGACAATAAACAGGAATTGGATAAGCTTTTTCGGCGCTGGCTGGACGTTTTTTCAAAATAACCTGCCCAACTTCCGGAATGATGTCGCCAGCTTTATGTAAGGTTACCGTGTCACCGATTCGAACATCTTTTTCCTGCAAATAATCAGGATTATGCAGGCTTGCCCTTTGAACTTTCGTACCGGCAAGAAAAACAGGATCCATAACGGCCGTTGGCGTAACTACCCCAGTTCGGCCGACTGTCCAAGTGATATCACGAACAATTGTTAAAGCCTCCTCCGGAGGAAATTTGTAGGCAATTGACCAGCGAGGTATTTTAACCGTATTGCCCAATTCGTTTTCAACGTCAAGATCATTTACCTTAACAACGACTCCATCAATTCCAAAAGGCAAGCTATCTCTTTTGGCAGTGTACTCATCAATATATTCTTTAACTTCGGTCATTTTATCGATTACTTGATTATTGGAATTAACCGGGAAACCCAACTGGCGAAAACGATCCAAAACGTCTGATTGCGTGACGGCTCCCAAAACATCATTCTGAGCCGTGTAATAAATAAACGAAGACAGATGCCTTTTGGCAGTAATTTTTGGATCCAATTGGCGCAAACTGCCGGCGGCTGCGTTTCTCGGATTGGCAAAAATAGTTTTTCCTTCTTCATCACGTTGCCGATTTAAATTGGCAAAAGCCTCTTTGCGCATATAAATTTCTCCGCGGACCTCAATTGTTAATGGTTCTTTTAATACTTTTGGAATCTCGGTAATCGTTTTAACATTATCAGTTACGTTTTCACCGATCGACCCGTCTCCGCGAGTTGAGGCCTGAACAAGTTTTCCACTCTCATATTTTAATGAAATCGCCAAACCATCAATTTTTAATTCAAGATTATACTTTTGCTGAGATCCGGCATTTTTGGTTGTTACATGATCCCAGTCAAGCAATTCCTGAATCGAAAAAACATCCCCAAGCGACAACATCGGAACCGGATGAACAACCTTTTCCAAACCATGGGAATCATTCTTTGTTTGGTTCCCTGCTGCAACGTGTTGAGTGGGCGAATCAGGCATAGCCAGACTTGGATAAGCTTTTTCCAAGTCAACCAAGCGGGCATAATGATCATCATAAACATAATCCTCAACACTGGGATTATCGTCTTCGTAATACTCGCGTCCCCATTTAGTTAATTCATCCGAAAGGTCTCTAATCTCTGCCTGCACTTGCGTGAACGTTAAATCTTCAATTGGTGTGAACTGATTTCCTGGATTCATAATTATATTTTCTCAATCGGGGCAAAAGATGCCATTAATTGCTTAATTCCTTTCGAGGCAAAAGCAATTTTTAAAAGTTTATCGCTACCCTCGTTATCAATCGCAACAATTCTTCCAATACCAAAAGTTTTATGTTTAACTTGATCTCCTAGCTGCCAATCTTTTTTTTCGGCTCCATTGCCATGATAAGTTTTAGCGAAGGCCTGATCATATTTACGGCTCGATAGCTCGGACTTGCGATCAAATGGCATTGGCCGATCATAACTGTCAAAAGATTCTGACGAAGTCTGAGTTCGATTGGAAGAAGAATTTTCTTTGTCAAGCAACGAATCATCGATTTCATCAAGAAACATCGATGGTTCGTTTGATTGGGCCCGCCCATACAATAAACGCCCAAAAGCATTCGTTAAGTATAATTCTTCCTGTGCACGAGTAATAGCTACATAGGCAAGCCGGCGTTCCTCTTCCAAACCGTCGCGTTCCATCATCGCACGAGCTGATGGGAAAATTCCCTCTTCAAGCCCAACAATAAAGACAACTGGGAACTCCAGACCTTTAGCAGCATGAACTGTCATCAAAGTAACCTGCCCGGCACTTTCATCATAAGAATCCAAGTCACTAACCAAAGCCGTTTGACCAAGAAAATCAACTAAGGGGTTGTTCGTTTCAGAAGCCTCTTCGTCATAATCCTGATCGAATTGTTTCGTTTGTGACAGAAATTCGTCAAGGTTCTCAACTCTTGACTGAGACTCTAAATCATCTTTTTCAACATATTGCTCACGGATTCCGGTTTGATTAAAGATTTCGTTTGTCAATTCAGTCAAAGAAAGAAAATGCGATTGATCGGAAAAAAATTGAACCATTTGGGAAAACTTGTGAAAGTTGCTCTGAGCTTTTTTTGAAAGACGACTGTCATCATCCAAAACAGCAATCGATTTCATCAAAGAAAGATCTTTTTTAGTTGCAAAAGAACGCAGTTTTTCAATTGAGCTGCTTCCAATTGAACGTTTTGGCTCATTAACAATCCGTTCAAAAGCGGTGTCATTATCAAGATTTGCCGTCAGTTGCAAATAAGCAACAATGTCTTGAATTTCTTTTCTCTCAAAGAAACGCGTCCCGCCAACCATTGTATATTGAATCTTATTTGAATTAAAAACTTGTTCGAAAACACGCGATTGTGCGTTTGTGCGGAACAAAATTGCAAAATCATTTAGGCTGCGTCCTTTTTTAACGCCATCCTGAATTTTCGTTAATACATAATGAGCCTCGTCGGATTCGGATTGAGCACGGTAGTAATGAATCAAATTTCCATCTTGATTATTAGTCCAAAGGTTCTTTGGCTTACGTTCGATATTATTTTGAATAACCTGATTAGCGGCCATTAAAATATGCTTTGTCGAACGATAATTCTGTTCTAACAAAACCGTTTTAGCACCGGGAAAATCCTTCTCAAAATTAAGAATATTATTCATATCGGCTCCGCGCCAACCATAAATACTCTGATCAGAATCCCCAACAACAGCTAAATTACGAGACCCGAAATCACCGGCCGCCAACATTTCAACAAGTTTGTATTGAGCACCGTTTGTGTCCTGATATTCATCGACATGAATATATTTAAACTTGTGTTGGTAATAATGGAGAACATCCGGTGCTTGTTTGAAAAGCTGAATCGTCCGCATAATCAAATCGTCAAAATCCATAGATTGTGATTGAGTCAACCGCCGTTCATAAAGATCGTAAGATTCAGAAACCGCTTCATCAAAAGGCGTCTTAGCTGCTGCTTTTGCATCATTGGGTGTCTGAAGTGTGTTTTTAAAATTAGAGATAGAGGCTAGAATCGACTTCGGATCATATTGATTTGAATCGTAATTCAAATCGTTTAGCACATGCTTCATTAAAGTCTTCTGGCCACTTGAGTCGAGGATCGAAAAGCTGGTCGTAAAACCAATTTTATCAACATCCCGTCGTAGGATTCTCGCCGACAGAGCATGAAAAGTCGACACCCAAATAGATCGAGCATCTTCTTCGTCAACTAAATCAGCGATTCGTTCTTTCATTTCGCGAGCTGCTTTATTTGTAAAAGTAATCGCTAAAATCGACCAGGGATCAACATGCTTCTCTTTGACTAAATAGGCGACCCGGTGAGTTAGAACACGCGTCTTGCCAGAACCGGCTCCAGCCATAATTAATAGCGGTCCTTCGGTAGTAAGGACTGCTTCTTTTTGCTTATCATTTAAACCTGTTAATAAATCATTCACTCAAGCTATTCTAACATTGAATTTTTAGATATTTTTTTCAATCAGTGCGAAATAAATTGTCAAAATCAACATGTCGGCCGCGCCACCCAAACTAAGATTGAATCGACTAAAGTAATTATTGATTTTCTCAAGTTGCTTCCTCCCGGCCTGGCTTTGGCTGCCGCCCAGATCAAAATATTCATCAATCTGCGAGTTGACTTTTTCGATCACATCAGGATTTCCGGCTCGTTTGATCAAATTGCTGTCTGGATTATGCCGGGCAATTAGCAAAAGCGTATCAAGTAGTCTGTCATTTAAAGATCCCTTACTTTTATAAAAAAAAGGCATCGCAAAATGACTAACAACCGGAAAACCAACTTCGGCCTGACCGCGAATACCAGTTAACCGATACTTTTCAAATTGGATTTCGCCAGCCGTTCGAAAAGTTTTTTTATTTTGCAAGTCGTAAGCAACAATCCCTTTCATCATTTCCTTGACAACAGCTAAAATACTTTCCGCTTTTAATGATTTGGAATATACGCTGGCCGCAAGTACAACCCCAAGCGAAAAAATAGCCCCTTTATGTGTATTGGCTCCTTTAGTAGCAGCGTACATATCCTTTTCTGCTTGAATGCCCAGGGGACGAATTTGATAAAATAAATCTCTTAAATCTTTTCCACGAAATTGAGCTGCTGTTTTAGAGACTTCCAAAAAATATTTTTCTAGGCTAAAGGAAGAATCGATAAAAGTAAAAACCGTCATGTCGGGATGAGTTGAATTGTCCAAAGGATCAACCAAGCCCGGTTTCGGAAAAACCGAGACCTCATATATAAGGGCCTTTAATGCGGCTTGTAGATAATTTTCAATCATTGAAAGCTTTCTTCATAAATTTCCGAAATTCTGTCTTGGAGTTCTTTGACGGTGTGACGGCGGGAACGGGCGCATTCTTTAGCCGGGCTTTGACAAATCAAGCATTTTCTGCTGTTTTGTTTCAGCTGTTTGCGAGAAAGCGAGGAAATTATTCCTTTCTTATTCGTCAAAACATCAGCATCGAATAAACGGCCAAGATCGTTTTTATCCTCGAATAAGACAGCTGTTTTCTTTACATTGGTGGCTGTGTTTTTAATTAAATAAAAATTCTCGCATCCAGTCCCTTTGTCCCAGCTTTTTACAGCAATAATTTTAAAATTGGACAATTTTAATTCTTTTTCCAATTGATCGATTCCTTTTTCAAATAAACTTTTTAACCGGCTATTATTCTTAATCGGTCCCGGAATATTCAATTTAACGGCCAATAAACAGTCTTCGGGATGTTTTTCTAAAATTTGTTTTTGTAGAGCAGCCCGATCGTCTTTATTAACTAAGACATCGGCTATTTGCTGTTTTTCTCCACTTGAAAAGATATTTTCCATAATCATATTTTATTCCAATTAAAAACACGGGTTTTGCAACTCGCGTTTTAACAAATCAATCTTTAACCTGCTTAACGACATCAATCAAGCTGCCGTCACGATACTCGATCAAAGCAACTGTTTTATCGGTAAATTCCAAGGCTTTCGGTTTGCCGACGATTTGTTGGGCTTTTTGTTGCAACTCCTCAATCGTATAAACCGGAACACCAGGAATATTTGACAAAGTTTTCAGCAAATCATGGCGTTTTGGATTAATCGCAATTCCAACTTCAGTGACCAGAACATCAATCGAGTCCCCCGGAGTTACTATTGTTGTCACATCCGGAACAACTGTCGCAATTCTTCCACGAACCAGTGGCGCCGAAATAATTGTCAATTTAGCAGTTGCTGCATCCTGGTGGCCACCAATCGCGCCACGAATAACGCCATCGGAACCGGTCATAACATTAACGTTGAATTTAGTATCGATTTCCAAGGCCGACAGAATTACAACATCCAATTGGTCAACCATTGCAGCCTTATTATCCGGATCAGCGTACCAAGATGCGTCGATTTCCTGCTGCTTGCGGTTGTTTTTCATCGAATCGGCAGCCCCTTTATCGAAATCCTGAACATCCATAATTTTGTTGACAAGACCTTCTTCCAACAAATCAACTGTTGGTTTAGTGATTCCGCCTAAAGCGAAACTGGCCTTAATTTTATTATCCAGCATTGCTTGGCGAAGATAACGAGTGACAGCTAAAGCAGCTCCGCCGGATCCAGTTTGAAAGGAGAATCCATCTTTAAAATAAGGAGAATGAGTAATAACCTCATTGACCATTTGAGCAATTTTAAGTTCTTTTGGATCCTTGGTAAAACGGGTAGCACCGGAACCGATTTTGTCTGGATCGCCAACTTTAGCAACTTTAACAACATAATCAACCTGAGTCTGTTTTATCGAAGCCGGTGTATTTGGATAAGGAACAAGATTGTCAGTTAAAAGAACGACTCTTCTAGCGTATTGGGCATCCATCAAAGCATATCCGAGGGAACCAAAAGCAGCGTCCCCTTCCATTCCATTGGCATTTCCAACTTCATCGGAATTTGGTACTCCGAGAAAAGCCACATCTATCTTAATTTTTCCTTCCTCAATTGCCCGCGCGCGATTACCGTGTGAACGAAAAACAACCGGATTTTTCAAAAGTCCGTGAGAAACAGCGTCCCCTAAAGAACCACGCATTCCCGAAGAAGTTATATTGGTAATTGTTCCGCTTTTAATCGCCTTAACAACCATGTCATTCATGACATTAGTTAATGAAGAAGGAGCAAGGGTCAGGTCTTTAATTCCAAGATCGATAATTGCCTGCATCACATCGTTAAAAATCTGATCGCCCTCACGCAAATGGTGGTGAAAAGAAATCGTCATGCCATCTTTAACGAGTTTCTCGACAATTTCTTTAATTGAATTAACAACTTTGTTGTCACCATTTGTAACCGTTACAATCGGCGCAACCCGTTGTTTATCAGGATGACCAATTTCAGTCGTCTCGAATGCTTTATAATTTTTGTCTTTTAAAATATCATCAGGTATTTCACGACCAACTCTATTTTTCAATGTAATTACCCTCCTGATCAATTAAGTGACTGGCCTTAGCTAATTTCATAACTCGCTGGGCCCGTAAGACTACCGGGCGATCGACCATTTGTCCATTCAAAGAAATAACTCCTGAACCTTTCGCCTTGGCTTCTTCAATCGCATTGATAACGTCTTCGGCTTTTTCTATTTCGGATTCACTTGGTGCGTAAACTTGATTGACAAGTGGAATTTGTCGTGGATTAACCAAGGATTTTCCATCAAATCCAAGTTGATGAATATACTTGGTCTCGCGAATAAAGCCTTCAGTATCATTCATGTTTGTAAAGACCGTATCAAAAGCTGCAATTCCAGCTGCACGTGCCGCGTGCAAAACCATGTTGCGAGCAAACTCCAATTCAGCTCCATCCGGATAACGATGAGTTTTCATATCTGTCGTATAGTCTTCGGCAGAAAGAGCAATTCCAATCATTCGATCAGAAGCGGCTGCAATTTCCGGAGCATTTAAAACCCCTTTGGCAGATTCGATTGCGGCCATCATATGCGTTGTACCGACTTCAATCGAAAACTTTTTTTCCGCCTCTTCAATTACCGATTCCAGTTGCCGCATCATCTCAGCTGATTCTGTCTTAGGCAAACGAATAACATCGACGCCGGCTTTAACCATCGCATAAACATCATTTTTGAAAAAAGGCGTATCAAGTCCGTTAACACGAACGACCAATTCAGCATCACCATAGTCCTGAGTTGTTAAAGCATTGAAGACAAGAATTCTTGCCGCATCTTTTTCGCTCAAAGAAACGGCATCTTCCAAGTCGAACATAATCGAGTCAGCTCCGTAAATTCCGGCGTCCTTTAACATTGCCGGATTATTGCCCGGAACAAACATCATCGTGCGGCGTAAACGTTCATCAGCTGCAGCCATCAAAGCACCTCCCAATTAATTTGATCTTCCTGATTCAAGGCTCGGGAAGCCGCTGCGACGGTTCTTGCCTTTATAACGCAATCAAGCGCGCCTTTGTCGACAGCTCTGACTTTTGCATTGGTAATTTGGAACTTGCTTAAAGTATCAGTGATAACTTTAATAATCTGATCGCCAAATTGTTTTTTTACATCAGAAGTTAAATCGACATCAATGCCATCATTACCTTTGCTCAAGGTAATTTGAATATCAGACGATTCCGTTGTCCCTGCTAATGCAGTTTTTTTAATTTCCATTGATATTGATTCCTTTCTTAATTCTCAATTGCAGTTCATCTTTATGTTCTTCCACGTATTTAATCGTTGTCGAAGGTAGAAACTGTTTTAACGGGACTAAATTATTTTTAGCAATTAACTGTCGGACCTTAGTCGCAGTGATAATCGTTTTAAATTGAGTTTTCGCTCGTGGAATGATTTTAACCGCCACAATTGGCGGCAATACTTTTTTAAGAACTTGATTATAAATTCCGGTAGTTTTCGAAAAGGGCTCTTCCCCAAGAAAACGGGTCTGAATATTTAA
Source organism: Oenococcus sp. UCMA 16435 (assembly GCA_004010835.2). Classification (GTDB taxonomy): domain Bacteria; phylum Bacillota; class Bacilli; order Lactobacillales; family Lactobacillaceae; genus Oenococcus. The sequence goes on along the minus strand of CP030868.2, from coordinate 1,537,483 downwards.
AGCAGGAGCAATTTGATTTTTGAATATCAAGGCATCCAAAGTCGTTTGATATTCAATCACCGTCTGATCGGATGCCAAGAAATAAGCAGGAAAAGTAGCATAACTAACCATATAATCACCACCGGAAACAACGAAAACATTTTTCAAGTCGGTCGTTCCTTTCTTGACTAGTTGCAAACGTTCTTCACTGTTAAACAAAGAAGCATCAGTACTGACAACAAAAACATACACATAATCATTTTCAGATGCTGCCTTTTCAACTAAATAGCGATGACCCTTGGTAAAAGGATTGGCATTCATAACAATTCCGGCAATTTTCTTCTCGCCTTGATTTACTACCCGAGGAAGCTCGGCCAAATAATCACCGATCAAATAATCACCGCTTTCCAATAAAGCAGCATCACTCGACTGAGCCAGTTCTTTAAAGCCGATAAATTGAAAGGCTTTGGAATACTTCGGTTTCGTGAAAACAAAGAGGTGAAATATTCCCTTTCCAGCAGCTAAATTAGTTAGTTGAGAAAGAATGGTATTAAATTCCGAACTTGAGCCTTCACTTTCAACAGCGATATATTTTAAAACATTTCCGGCTAAAGAGCCAGTAGCCAACATCCGCCGGTCTTCAAATAAAGCGATCGTCTCGTCAACCTTGGAAATTTCTGCCGAACCGAAATTGTTAATCCCATGTTCGGTTAAAAATTCTTCCCAAATCTGCAAATCCTTTTTATTTTTAAGCGATACATTCTTGATTTGCATATTGCCTCCTAAGCAACATCAAATAAAGTTGATGATACTCATTATGATCGGTACAACAATAATAAATAAAGTTGAAGTTAGAACAACGATATTCGTTGCATATTTAACATCGGAATGGTAAGTATCGGCCAAAATCGGTAAAACAGCCAAAGCCGGCGTTGCTGATTGAATAATTAAAGTTTTCTGAAAAATTGATACCATCTGAATACCAGAATGTAATCCGGTAAAAATGATAATGCCCATAATGATTGGCGACAAAACAAAACGTCCAAGTAAAGCCAGCAAGGAGTGGCCATCAATTCTCATCGAAGACAAACCAAACTTCTTCAACATAATTCCAATATAAATCAAGGATAAAGGTGTAACCAAACCGCCTAATCCGGAAAGTGTAGTCGTAATAAAACCAGTTCCCGTCGCGATGTAATTAGCGGTTTTTGTGAAGAAAAAGATAAAAGGCAAAGCAACAATAAAGCCCCATAGCGGGACAGGCAGCAAGTGACGCAGGTCGAATTTAGCCTTGGTCTTGCCATTAACTGTTGGATCATCGCCAGCAATAATCCAAACACCAAAAGTCCAAATTACAATCGTATTAACAATATAGTAAACAAGCAAATAAGGAATCGACGTATCTCCAAATAATGCAGTGTTCAGAGGTAAACCAATAAATACAGTATTTGCGCCATTGATAGCGACCATCATCAAACCACGACGACCTTTGGGAACCTTAAACAAGCGGGTTAGGGCCCAAGCAATTAAATAACCAATCGCAACCGAGAGAATCACATAAATCAATCCAGTCGATAAAGTTGCCAGTTGCTTTGGTTTAAAACGAGACAACATTGCCATGAAAATCGAAGCGGGCAACGCAACATTCATGATTAATTTCGATAAGGCGCCCTGAAAACCTTCACCAAACCAGCCTGCCCCTTGGCAGGCGTAGCCAATTGCAATGATGATAACGATTGAGAGAACACTCTGAATCGATGTCCAAAAAACATCCATATTTCTTCCTCCTGCCAATTATGGCAATCCTGAGAGGACTTAAATTAATTGCTAAAAGGTCCTCTCACCCTAATAGCAATGGCTAAAAATTAGTTAGCAAATGTTTTCAAAGCATTGGAAACAGTTGTCACAACACCAGCCTCAAAAACACCGGGAACAATCTTATCGCTAGTAGGATTTTCAACCATCGATGCTAAAGCTTGGGCAACGATTTCTTCAATCTTGTAATCAACTTGTTTGATTCCATACGTTAGCAATCCTTTATAAAGACCTGGGAAAACCAAAACATTATTGACTTGATTGGGATACTGGGCCGAACCGGTTGCGATAACTTTAGCGCCAGCCGCCTGCGCAATTTCAGGATCTATTTCCGGAACGGGGTTTGCCAAAGCAAACACAATTGGGTCGACAGCCATTCTTTTGACCTGACCGGCTAATAAAACATCAGCATCAGACAGGCCTATAAAGGCATCCTGTTGGTCAATAACATCATCAAGTGTTTGACCAGAAATATTTAAATTGATATCCTCTGCCAATTTTCTTTGATATTTGTTGTATCCTAAATCATCAGCCTTGACAACTCCATGAATATCAACCAAAGTCAGTTTTTTAATACCAACAGAAAGCAATAAACGAGCTGTTGCAACTCCTGCTGCTCCAATTCCATTGATAAGAACTCTTAAATCTTTAAGATTCTTGCCAACAACTTTGGCAGCATTAATCAAACCGGCTAGAACAACAATTGCCGTTCCTTCCTGGTCGTCATGATAGACTGGAATGTCCAAAATCTGCTTAAGTTTTGCTTCAATTTCAAAACAACGAGGAGCAGCAATATCTTCCAAGTGAATTCCAGCGAAAGTATTTGAAAAATTTTTAACCGTTTGAACAAACTCTTCAACCGGAACCTGATCGATTGCCACTGGAATAGCATTAACATTGGCTAAATCTTTATATAACAAAGACTTTCCTTCAACGATTGGCAGGCCGGCAGCCGTACCGATATTGCCCAAACCAAGCACAGCCGAACCGTCGGTAACAACTGCAACCAGTTTCCCGGAAATGGTGTATTTATCTTTTAAACCAGGATTTTTCTCAATGATCTTTGAGAGTGCCGCCACTCCAGGTGTATAAGCCTTGCCCAAATCCTGCCGCGATTCAACATCCATATCGGCCTTGACATCAAGTACGCCAACATTTTTTGAGTGAATTTCTAAAATTTCATCTAACTCTGTATCGTTAAGTGCCATAAAACCTCTTTTATCTAAAGGACAATTTTAAAACATTTTTAAAATTTTGTAAATAAAATGGCATAATTTTTAAATATTTAAAATTAATTAGCCGATTATTTTCAAATATTTAAAATATTTTTAATTTTTAAAAAGCATAAAATATATGTATGAAAACAAATGACGACATAAATTATCTTGAAAAGATCGCGAATATTTCCCATGATTATTATTTGACAAAATTAAGTATTGGCGAAATATCAGAAAAATACAAATTAAGTCGTTATCTAATCAGCAGATATCTCGATGATGCCTTAGAACAAGGGCTGGTAAAAATAACTATCAGCACACCGCAAGAGAGAAATTTTGAATTAGAAAAAAAGTTCCGTCAATTATTTTCCATCAAAAATATTTTCATAATTAAAGATAGCGAGAATCCTTCTTTAAAGAATGAAAACGTAATTGCCTTTGCCGCCAAACATATCCAATCTTTGATCGAAAACAGTCAGATTGTCGGTATGGCGTGGGGCGATACCGTTTATCGAGTAATTGACGCTTTTTCAGCTAAGGTGAAAGAGGATCTGGTTTTTACCCAATTCATTGGTGAAAACATGAAGTACAAATCAGCTGCCGGGTCAGGAAGAATGGTCGAAAAAGCTGCCGCTAAATACAGCGCTCAGTTCGTGACAATCGCCGGTCCCCTTTATGTCGTTAACAACCAAGCTCGCGAACTGCTGAAAAAAGAACCTGCTTTTAATCGGGCAGAAAGTTTAATTGAAAAATTGGATTTAATTTTTTGTGGAATCGGAACATTGAGTTCGATTGAATCAATTCCTGCTTGGAATGAAAATAAATCAATTATTTTCCCTGGCGTTAATTTTAAAAACGTTGCCGGAATGCTATACGGAAGGCCCTATAATATCGAAGGACAATTCTTAAACCTGACCGATGACAAAGTTTTTGGTTCAGACATAAAATCAATTCTTTCGATTCCCCGTCGAGTAGCATTTACAAACAGTAAATTTAAAGCGCGGGCTATGCTGGGTGCTTTAAGAGGCAAGTTGCTGACCGATATCATTATCGACGAATCCATTGCTCAGCGAATCTTAATGGAGGCAGGCCGAGATTGATTAATCATAGATATCCAGGTGATAGCGTTCCACAAGGCGAATAATTTTCTTTGCATAGTCCGGATCGGTTGCATAAGCGTTTTTCACTAGTGCTTTAGCTCCATCGGTATAATTTTTCGCATCGATGACATCTTTATACTGCTTTTTATTCCAAGTCGTTCCTTTTAAAAATAATTGATTATGCTGATAAACAGATTCCTGCCAACTTTTGTAAACAGCAAAAGTGCCCTTCACAGTTATCCATTTTCCGTTAACATATTCTTGCGTATTTATTTTGACAATTTTTTTAGCATTGTCAGAAGTACTTTTTACACCAAAATAATTATGATATTTTGATGCCAAACTACTTTGGCCCCAATCCGATTCGAGAATCATTTGCGCAATCGTAATCGAAGTAAGAATGCCATCCTTCTTTTGCCGTTTTTGGATGTAAGGAGCGACCTTATCAATGAATTTTTGTTCGGCGATCAATGTATGTTCGTGATTAGTCATCTCGATTTGATCATTCATTGAACTTTCGCTAGTGAAATAATAAGTGAGAGAAAATGCCAGTAAAAAAACCAATGATACTGTCAATAAATTCAAAAGAGTAGAAAAATCAGTAAAATTAAGAGCTTTTATTTTATTTTTTATTTTATTTAAATTAAATTTCGTCAAGTTGCCAAAGTTTTTTTAAAAATGGATCCTGTTTTGATTGTAACGGAGTTCCCGAGAATTTTGTCTTTCCATTCTCAAGAAAATATAATTTGTCAACATTCTCCAAACCAATTAAATGATGAGTTACCCAGATCAGACTTTTATTCTTCAAAACACGAAAAATAGTTTGCATGACCTGTCGCTCGGTTAAAGGGTCAAGACTTACAGTCGGCTCATCCAAAATCACAATCGGTGTATCTCTTAATAAAATCCTCGCTAAGGAGAAACGCTGCTGCTCGCCACCAGAAAAGCGACTGCCTGCTTCTCTCATAAAAGTATCCAAACCATCCGGCAGGCTTTCTAATAATTTTCCCAGGCCGACCTCTTTTAAGACTTCCGTTAAACGATCATCATCGGCGTTTGGATCGACCAAACGCAAATTATTGGCAATAGTCATATCAAAAAGATAAGGATTTTGGTCAAGAATAGAAAAAATTTCATTCTGAGAATTTTTAACTTGTGATTCTTCGATCCCGGAAATAGCCAAATTTCCCTGATTACTCTTTAGATCACCGGTAATCAGTTTCAAAAGTGTTGACTTACCAACCCCAGAGCGGCCAAGAATAGCGATTTTGCTTCCGAAAGGAATATTCATATTAATTTCCTTTAAAACTTCCTTTTTAGGATTGTAAGCAAAAGACAAATTATTAATTTTGATATTCGGACGCAAATTATCATGCAGTTGACTGACGGTCTGTTTTTTAATTGGGCCAAGACGATTTAAGCGTTCAACACTATCCCTATAGTAAGTGGCTTCACTGGCGCCACGATTAAGATCAGTCAATGCTTCGGACATCGGGAAAATCGCCAGGACAAATGCGGCTATAAGATCGATTCCAACTGTATGTCCAAAAAATTGCTGATAACTCCAAGCTAAAGTTACAATTACCGTTACCATCAAAATACATTCAATCAAAAAATCACGAATCCAGCCAAAGCGTCGGCCACCTGATTTTACTTTTGCCAACCGACCGGATAATTCCTTTTTTTGATCGGTAAATTTTTGCTGCTGGCCGGAAAGCTGCCAATCAAAAGCTCCTAAAACAGCATCGGTTGCCAAATCAATGCTTTCATCGGCTAATTTTTTTTGCTGAAGAATTCTATCCTGATTCATTTTCCAAGAAAAATATGGAAAACAAATTGCAATAATCATTAAAGCAATAAACCAAAACAGACAAAAAGCCAGACTAAAAGCTGCCGTAAATAAAGTTACAAAAACATATAAAAGAATGCCGCTGGCAATAGGAAAAATTGTTCGTAAATAAAGGTTCTGCAACTGATCAATGTCATTTGAAAGTAAAGAAATAACTTCACCGGTTGAATGTTCGCCGGCAACAATAGTCGAGTTGGCATCAACTGTTTTAAATAATTTTTCACGAGTCAAAGATACAATTTTTAAAACCCAATTATGGCTCGTCAATCTTTGCGCATATTTAAAAGTCGGTCGACCGATTCCAAAGGCTCTCGTCAAAACAATCGGCACATATATCAGCATGATATTGGACGGATGTTGAGCCGCCCGAGTAATTAAATATCCCGAGGTAAACATTAAAGCCATCGAAGAAAAAATCATTAAAAAACTAAATACAACTGTCCAGAAAATACCAATCCGATTTTCTTTTAAAAATGGTCTCACCCATTGGTCAGATTTATTTTTCATCAGTTAACTCCTTTCGTAATTTGTTCAATTGGCCATGGGGACGATTCAACAATTCACTTGGTTTACCCTGCTCGACTATTTGACCATTATCCATAACAAGTACGTAATCCATTTGTCTCAGCCAATGCAAACGATGAGTTGCAAAAAACACCAAATGATTTTCAAAAAGTGGCAGCATCGTTTGTTTCAAATCATATTCAGTCTGAATATCCAGATGGGCTGTCGGTTCGTCGAATAAAAGAATGTGTCGATCACTTGCCAAAAAGGCCCGGCCAAGAGCAATTCTTTGCGCTTGGCCTCCAGAAAGAGACTGCTCGCTTTCACCGATCATCGTGTCAAAACCCTTTGGAAGTCCACAAGCTAATTCGTAGATGCCGGCTGCTTTAGCAGCATTAATAATTTGTTTTTCAGAAGCATCGGATTGATAAAAAGCAATGTTTTCCTTCAGAGATGTGTGAAAAATATAAGGTTTTTGAGGAATATAGATAATTTGTTTTTGCCAAGAGGTATTTTGGAAATTAGAAAGTTTTACTTTGTTGACTAAAAAATCCCCTTTTCCAGCATTAATACCTGCTAACGCACTTAGAAGAGTAGTCTTTCCGGAACCTGATAATCCCACTACAGCAATTTTAGAAAAACCATGAACAAAAAAATTAAGATCTTTTAGAGTTGCTTGCTTGCTATCGGGGTATTGAAAAGAAAAATGTTGAACGGAGAGAACCATTTTGGAATCAACTTCCGGAACTTTTAAATTGGAAATTTCGCTTGTTAGTTTTTGGTTAAGAACTGAAAGGACCTCATTAAAAGCATTTTTTCCATCTAAAGTCGCATGATAATCCTCGGAAAAAGTGCGTAGGGGCAAAAAGTACTCCGGAGCAAGAATCAACAAAGTCAAAGCCGGAAAAAGAGCCATTTTCCCTTCCATCAGTGCAAAGCCAAGGAAAACAGCAATTACGGCAATCGAAAGAGTTGTGAAAAAATCCAAAGAAAAAGTCGAAGTCATTGCAATAGTCAAGGTTCGCATCGTTGATTTGCGATATCTTTCCGAGGTATCGTAAATTCTTTTTGTAAAAATTTTACTAAGTCCGAGCTGTTTTAAAGTTTGCATCCCCCGGAGGGTATCGGTAAAACGGTTGCTCAATATGGTGAAATTATGATATTCGCTATCGGCTTTTTTTTGGGCGGCTAAACCCAAAATAACAAAGAAAAAAATTATGACTGGAAAAATAAGCAATAAAAACAGGGCCTCCTGCCATCGTAAAACAAACATATAAAGGAGCAGCAACCAGGGTACAATGCTTAAATCGATTATTTTGATAAATATCAATTGAAAATAATTTTGGACATTATCAATTCCGGCATGCAGCAGACTAACGGCATGACCAGTTCCATTCTCAAAAATTGTTTGATCACCAAAAGACAAATACTTGCTAAGCAACTGGTCTCTCAAACCCTCACTGGCTGTGATTGAAAAGGAATTCGCCGACCTTTCTTTAATAAGCGAGAAAAAGTGACGGCACAATAAAGAAATCGCAAAGCCGCAAATATACGGCAGGGCCAAGGAAAAAGTTGATTGGCGCCAAAGAATCACAATCGATTCTGACAGGAAAAATGCCTGAAAAAGGATACTGACGGCTTGCAAAAATGTCAGTATCACAAGCCAGGACAAAATACTTTTGACACCTTCAATTTTGAAAATCTGTTTGTCTATCATAAATTTACCAGCTTCAACAAAAACCAAAATAATAAATTTCAAGCAAAAAACCGACATATACACAAGTTAGAAATTGAGCAGTTTGTCTAAGTCCCATTATAGAAGACCGCTCTATCGCGACAACAAAAAAAGACCTGCACAAACAGCAGACCTTCAAAAACAATATTTTTAAATTTTGATATTTTAGAATTTAACGAGATTTCTGGTTTCTTGGCCGTTAGCGATTGCAACGGCAGCATCAAAACTTTGATGAACCATTTCCAAAACGGCCTTGGTAGTATAGAAAGCCGTATGAGGCGTAACGAGAACATTTGGACGATCAATCAAATTATCCAAGCGAGCATCTGGGAACTTTTTGCCTTCCCAATCCTCATTAAAAATACCGATCTCATTTTCATAAACATCCATTACCAAACCAGAAACTTTACCCGAATCAAGAGCAGCAACAACAGCATCGGTATCGAACAAATCTCCACGTGCTACGTTAACCAAAACAACCCCATCCTTCATCTTGGCAATCGAATCTTTATTGACCATATGAATATTTTCTTTGACAGAGGGAACATGTAATGAAATAACGTCTGCCTTAGCATAAAGTTCATCCAAGCTGTCAACATAAAGACCCTGTTTTTCAATTTCAGGATTCTTGAAAATATCATAAGCAACAATTTTTGCGCCAAAACCCTGCAAAATCTGAATCAAAACACGGCCAATCCGACCGGTACCAACAACACCAACTGTTTGCATACGAACTTCGCGACCAATCGTTGGTGCCCAACGCAAATCGCGTTTGGCAATCTTTGCATCAAGCTCCTTGCTGCGACGCAAAACACGTGCTAATTGAATAACGGCATGCTCGGCAATTGCGTTCGGAGAGTAAGCAGCAACATTAGATATCTTAAAACCGAGTTCCTTAGCTGCTTTAAGATCAATATTGTCAATCCCGACATTGCGCAGACTCATTTGGTGAATTCCTTGGTCAGCCAAAGCCTGTAAAGTTTCGCGAGTATATGGCAACTGTTGATAAACAACAACACCATCTGATCCAGCCGCTTCTTTAGCGGTTTCAGGGGTTAGCAATTCTTGAGTGTAAGCAACCTCAACCTCAGGATGTGCTGTCTCCCATTCCTTCAATGATGGTTTTTCATCATCTCGAATTCCATAAGCATAAATTTTCATTCTTTTCCTCCATTTAGACTCCGTTCTTAATTATATACAAAGATTCACAAAGCACTTATTATAAAACTTCACTGAAATTAAATTAATTATAGTTAGTAGAATCGCATATAAAATTCAACCCAAAAATTTGTCTTTATAAGTATCCTGTAAAAAAGAATCGATCTCTTTAAGCATTCTTTTAGTCGAAGGTGCTTGAGCTTGATTTTTATTAGTTACCAAACAAATTGTCCGAGCAAAATTTTCATCAAAGGGATAAACATTTACATCACCGGATAATTTTTTTAAGGCTAATTCCGGTAAGATCCCTAAGCCTAAACCACTTTCCACCATTGAAAGGATTGATTGATCGTCAATTGAGTAAGTAAGCGAGTTTGGCGTGACATTGTATCGGTCTAAAGCTTTTTTTGTATCGCGGTCGTAGTCGATTTGCTGGAGAATAAAACGCCGATGACCGATATCCTGATCTGTAACATTTTCTTTATCTCTTGGGACAAAATCCGATGGCGCAATGCAGTATATTCGATCTTTAATCAGAGGTTCAACTAAAAGCTTATCGTCGACAGGTAAAGAACTAAAGCCAATATCAATCGATCCGTTTGAAACACCGGCAACAATCTGATTGAAATTTCCTTGAAAAACAGTCACTTCTACCTGTGGATATTGATTTTTAAAATGCTGAATAATCGTTGGCAACCAATTTATGCAGACACTACTAAAGGCACCGATCCGAATTCTTCCACTATTTAAACCTTTGATACTGGCAGCAATCTGGTGGAGCTCTTCTTCGGTATTCAAAATGGCTTGAATTACCGGCAAAACTGTTTTTCCATCACTGGTCAGTTCAACCCCACTATGGTTTCTCAAAAACAATGGGAAACCTAGTTCGCTTTCCAACTGATTAATTGAATGGCTGACTGCGCTGGGAGTCACGTTTAATAATTCAGCTGCGTGAAAAAAAGTTCTTTTTTCAACGACTGCAGCAAAAACCCGATAAGAAAAATTAACCATAAGTACCCCACTTAAAATTTTAGGTGAATAAAATTCATCAATATATGAAAAAGTTGAATTTTACTTATCTATGATCCGAGCATAACATTAAAAGAGAAAAGTACAAAAAAACTAAAAATTTAAGTACTTTTAATTTTAATCGAGGAAAATAAATATGAATCGTTTGGCGACTAGAATCGAAAAAACATCAAATAGCGGATTAGACAAACTTTTTGCCGCAACAAAAGAAAAGCAGATTATCTTTTCGGCCGGTTATCCCGACCATAATCTTTTTCCGGAAAAAGAATTAGCACAGGCTGCAAAAGATGTTTTTGAAAAAAAGCAGGTTAAACTGCTTCAATATAATACCAGTGTCGGATTATTAGAATTACGGCAAAAATTAGTCAAAAAAATGGATTGGCACGACAAGATTAATACCGATACAAACCATGTGATGCTGACTCAAGGCGCCCAACAAGGAATTGATCTAGCTGCTCGTTTAATGCTAAATAAAAATGACGGTCTAGTCGTCGAGGGGCCGACTTATATCGGCGCTTTAGCAGCCTTTCAAGCTTACGAACCAAATTTTTACGAAATCCCGGTCGAAGAAGACGGTATGAATATTAATTTCTTGGAAGACATTTTAAAAAAACACGATGTAAAGATGATTTATACGGTTCCGGATTTTCAAAATCCGACTGGAGCGGTAATGTCTTTGGAAAAGCGCCAAAGGTTAATTGAATTAGCAAATAAATATAATATTGTAATTCTTGAAGACGGAACATACCGCGACTTACGTTATGGTGGCCAAAATTTGCCAACAATCAAATCTTTCGACAAGCAAGGAAGAGTTGTCTACGTCAGCAGTTTTTCTAAAATTCTCGCTCCGGGATTACGCTTGGGATGGCTAACGGCCGAAGACAAACTTTTTAAAGCCTTGATTGGTCTAAAAAGCGGAGCCGACATTGAATCCAGTAATTTAACAATGTCGATTGTCAATACTTACCTGGATAACAATAGCTTGGAAGATCACATCGCTTTACTTTGCGACAGTTATCGCCAAAAGAAAGACGTTATGGTATCAGCCATGCGTGCCAATATGCCAAGTATAGCTAAATTTACCGATCCTCAAGGCGGTTTCTTTGTTTGGTTGACGATGCCGGAAAATTTCGATATGGATAAGTTTACAAATCAGCAGATCTTATCAAAATCAGGCGTTTTAATTACGTCATCTACCAATCTCTATCCATCTGGAAGCATTAAAAATGCTGCCAGAATTAACTTCACGGGTGAATCACTGACAAATATCGAACTTGGTATCAAAAAATTGGGCCAAGCACTCAACGAAACCTGGGATAAGCAAATCAAAAACAAAATTGTTCAAGTAAAATAATCAAGTGAAGTAGAAAATTCAAAATTAAAAACCAGCCCAATTAAGGGCTGGCTTTTTTATATAGTTTGAAAGTTACTATTGAATCATTACTTAAATATGAACTAAAAGATTTTGGCGGTCGGTACTTATTCAAAGTACCTTGTGAAAAATTATAATACTTTTAATTGAAAACAAATAATTTAATTTAACTTTTGCGCTGTAACTCGTTAATTAAGATGTTTTTAATTATTTATTTTTTTGTCAATGTGATCTCCAATAAAACCGGTCAAGACGCCGATAACGATAAACACGACACCGAGCACACCATAATATGGAATCCGATATAAATAAATTAGAATAAGTAAAATCAACAAAACGACAGCCGAAATGATCTTGATCCAAAAACTTTTCTTCATTTGCGGTATCCTCATAATTACTGTCATCACACCAGTTAACCAGAAGTGTACGATAAAACGGCCTTGATCTCCTCATCAATATATACATATCTTCATAACCTTCAGCCTTAATCAATATTCTGAGAGCTTGTATAAAATAAAAACCGTCATCTCAAAAATGGCGATTCTTAACATAATGGCCCAACCCGGACTCGAACCGGGAGCTTAGACTTAGGAGGTCCGTGTTTTATCCTGTTAAACTATTAGGCCAGGAAAATTATTGATCATCAGCAGGAAAATGAATCCCAGCACTGTGTCTCAAATCGAAAAGTAACTGATTAATCTGAGAAGCGGTTTTAAACCACTCTTTATATTTGGACTGGCTCTTTTCACTGAAACGATCATTTAAAACGTCGGCAAAATCATCAGCTTCATTAAAAAGCGGGTTCCGACCTCTGCCATCGGCAATAAACTGCTTATCCTGGCCATTAGATACAGCAATTCGATTCAACTCAGAAGGACTATCGATTTCAATCGTGTGTTTAAGGCCGAATATTTCACTCGGGGCAGCTGAAGTAAATATTTTTGAAATGAAAATGCCAACAGAAGAACCACTATATTTCAGATTAATCCAACCAAAAGCATCAATACCATTTTCTAACAATTGTGCTTTATAATCGATTTCTTCAGGATAACCAAACCAGCCAAGCGCATCATAGAGCGGATAAACACCTAAATCATAAAGCGCCCCACCAGAAAACTCTCTTGTAAAAACATTCGGCGGATTGTCGGGTTTCGTTAAATATTCATCGTAACGGCTCGAATAGTGAGCATAGACTAAATTTGCTCCTTGTAATAAATCGAGGTTTTTTACCACTGATCGAATAACTTTAAAATTTGGATCATGGTAATTTCTTGCAGCTTCAAACAAGCGGATTTTTGGATGAAGCTTCAATAAATCAACAATCGTCTTAAATTGATCAGGATTTGAAAAAGAAGGTTTTTCAACGATCACATCAACGTCATGTTTAATTGCAATTTGAGCATGTTGAAAATGAAAAGAATTAGGAGAGGCTAGATAAACAACCTGAATTCCAGAGTCAATAAAATCATAAAAATCATCATATAACGAGGCTTCAGTCTGTTTAATCTGTACCGAAAAATTCTTGGCATTTTCTTTATGGCGAGAATAGATTGCCGATATTTCGTACTTTCCGGTTTCAAGCGCCGCTTGGGCAAACTGTGCTGTAATCCAATGAGTACCAACTAATCCAAGTTTTATCATTTTTCAATTCCTTCAGAGAACTTTTTTAAATCGGCTTTGCTACCATCAAAAACCGACAAAGGCAGGCGGAAGGAACGCATTCCTGAACCAACCTTCCCATTAGCATTATACTGGACAAATTGGTTCTCCGAACCCAAGCCATCAAGATTGTTTTCAATCAACCAATATTTTAAATTCAAACTGGCTAATTTAGCATGAACCTCATCATAAACCGTCTTGTCGCAACGAACAATCACAGAATTATTTGGATAATATTCTTTTAAATCCTGCAACAATCCAAGCAAATTCGTAATTGAGTTATCATCAGTAATTGAATCGTCGGTAACATAGACGGCAATTGGAAGATTGCCAACTTTTTTGCCGACTTTTTTAACAAAATATAGATAAGCCGAATAAGCGGTGATCGAAGGATCATAAATAGTCATTGATCCAACAGAAAGACCGGCTTCTTTTGCTGATTTGATCGATGTGAGAAAAAGGTTATCAAAACTGCTGTTACCGGTCGTTGAACGAAAATAAACAAATTTAACATTCTGAGATTTTAAATATGAATAGTCCGTATAAGGCTGATCGGAACTAAGCGTTGTCCCTAAAGCATATTTCTTTATATTGGCTTTTGTTGCTTGAGAATCGCTGGAACTAATAGAGCTAACAGAACTGGAAGAGCTGGCAGATCTGCTTGAATGCTTTTTTGTACCAGCGTCTGTTTTTTTTGATTCGTTTTGGCTATCGGCTTTTTGGCTGGTACCCTTAGAAGAAACTGTATCCGACTTCCTGGCCGGAGCTTTGGCAGTTGTCCAAAGCGTAATTGTCCAGACAAGTCCAAAGGCAAGCAAAATAAAGAAAATATAATCCAGAAAATTCTTTTTTGTCCTACCCTGCTTCTTTTGCACGTTTCTTATTATAACTAAGTCTCCATGATAGCTATAATTATATTTATGCTTGAGAAGGCAAGAAATTATTACCGACAAAAAAGAAGCGTTGTTAATTACATAATTTTTGGTGTTTCAGCTTTCTTTATTAGTTTTTTAGTTTTTGCTCTTTTAGAGCAATTAACACCAATGGATTGGGCTACGGCGAATATTGTCGCCTGGATAGCAGCCACAATATTTAGTTACTATACAAATCGATCATATGTTTTTAATAGTCACCATGAGAAATTCCTACCCGAGGCAGTAGAAATGGCTCGTTTTTTTGTTGGCCGTGGTTTTACATTGATTGCCGAACAATTGATCTTATGGATGGGAATTCAATTATTGGGGATGTACGCTTTGACAGTCAAACTGATTGCACAAATTGTTGTTATTACCCTGAATTATATAATCAGCAAATTTATTGTTTTTAGAAAGAAAGAAAATAAAAAAGCTTCTGAAATTAGAAAATCAAATCGATAAATTTCTAAATAAAAACCTACATGATTGAAAGAAAAGAATCAATCATGCAGGTTTTGTTTTCCATGTTGTTTAAATAAAAATTGGATTTTATCTATTTTGAAGAATCATGAGCAATAAGCCCAGTAGCAACCAGATTATGCCCATCACTGCTGTCGCCCTTTTCATCACAGACTCAAAACCACGAGATTTCTGCGCCTGAAAAAGATCGCTAGCGCCTCCCGAAAGAGCACTTAAGGCATCCTGCTGCTTACTTGGCTGCATCATGATACTTATTACAATAATGATCCCCAACACGATTAATGCAGTTAAAATAATATGTTCCATTACATATGCCAGTATATCAGATTGCCCGCCCATAAAAAAATCCCTATATTTCAACAAAATAAAAAGCCCTCAAAAGAGGACTTTATTTTATATAATAAGCAGTTATTCCAACTTAGCAAAGTTAAGCAAAGTACGGACCATGTTTGAAGTGAATCCATATTCATTATCATACCAAGAAACAGTCTTAACTAATTGCTTGTCTCCGGCAGTAATAACTTCCAATTGAGTTGGATCGTAAACAGCCCCATGAGTATCGTTAATGATATCGGACGAAACAATTTCATCTTCGTTCCAACCAAAGCTTGCGTTGCCCTTGGTGTATTCCTTAAAGGCATCGTTAACTTCTTCAGCAGTAACTTTCTTTGACAAAATAGTTGTTAATTCAGTTACAGAACCATCAACAACAGCAACACGCTGAGCATGGCCATTCAACTTACCATCGACTTCTGGAACAACCAAGCCAATTGCCTTAGCAGCACCAGTGCTATGAGGGATTGTGTTCGAAGCAGCGGTACGGTTGGTACGCTTCTTTGAGCTACGAGGTCCATCAAGAATCATTTGGGTCGATGTATAAGCATGGATAGTAGTCATGGTTCCAACTTCAATACCAAACTTGTCTTGCAACAAGCGAGCCATCGGGGCCAAGGACTGAGTAGTGCAGGAACCAGCGGAAACAATTGTGTCAGCTGATGTCAAAGTATCTTGGTTAACACCATAAACAATTGTAGGAATCTTACCAGCAGGTGCAGAAATCAATACCCGCTTTGCACCGGCATCAATATGAGCCTGTGCCTTTTCTTTTGAAGTATAGAATCCAGTACACTCAAGTACATATTCAACACCATCGTTCTTAACCCAAGGAAGGTTACGAGCGTCTTTTTCAGAGTAGATGTGATAGTCTTTGCCGTTAACCGTCAAAGTAGAAGTATCATCATTTGCTGAAACATCGGCGTTCAAAGTGCCATGAGTGGTATCGTACTTAAGCAAGTAAGCAAGCATCGAAGGTGTAGTTAAATCATTGATAGCAACGACTTCAATATCTGAAGCTTTATCTTGCAATTCCATGATTCGGCGAAAAGCCAAACGGCCAATTCGTCCGAATCCATTAATACCAATCTTTACAGTCATGGAAAATTTTCTCCTCTTATGAATATTTGGATATTGTCCTACATCAGTATACCACGGGCTACTGACAAAGCTTGACCAATGAATAGTTTGACACACTCTTTCCGACTTGACAAAAATTTAACAAATTAATTCCAGACCACTTAAATAAGAATTACAAACAAGCAAATAGTCTAGTATAATAGTAATGTTCGCGCGAGTAGTGTAATGGATCATCACGTAGGATTCCGGTTCCTGAGATGAGGGTTCGATTCCCTCCTTGCGCATTTTTAATACTTTCATATCAAGCTTTAATCTAATATGTGTGGCAAATTTGTGGCAAAGTAATAATTCAAAATAAAAACGTGCAGAGCTATTAATTTTGATTTATCTTACGCTTTTTTATTACGTTCAATACAATTCTGGATGATCCTTTTTAAACAAACTAACTATCCTCTTCTTCATAGCTGATTGATCCATCTTTTGACTGAATTAATTTTTGATTATCTCGATAACCTTGGGTTTAAATTCCGTAAAATAGATTTTCTCGAAACGCCGATGCGAAAGTTCTTTAAATATTATAAAAGAAGCCTAACTGTCGGTTTCAGACGCTTTACCACTAACGATCGGAGTTAATCTTTTGGTCATTAACTTAATTGCGTTGATTGTTGCGATCGTTAAAAATAATCAAAAAAATAACCACTAGTTCGGCAAAGCTAAAGCAGTTATTTTCTTGTCCAGATTGTAGCAAATCTATGAATTGCTGGCTAAAGTTTCACATCTTGAACTAGTCATTGATCCTTGGCATAGCAATAAACTTAACATTATTTGTTGGATGCACAAGATAAGTCAGTCATATTGTCAGTATTTCGCTATCAATACAGGCACACTAAAATTACTTAAAATCATGTTTCTGTGAGCGCTGCCTTATTAGCAAGGTGATCGCAAAAGACCTCCGCAACAAATACCAGGGCCTATCCGTTCATTTTTTAGTCGGTCTAAAAAGTATCACAAAGAAATGACTATCTATGAAAACTTAAATAGTATATAAACAGAGATTAAACTAATTAATTGAGCTCCAATTGCAAGCGTGGTGGTAAGAGAATGAGGTATCATTTTACCTCCGAAAATCATTATTAGATCTAAAATCACACCTATCACCAGCAAAAGCAGCCCAGTTAAGAAAAGACGATTAGAAGACTTTTTCATTATCAACATCCTTTTGTACGTTTTTACCTAATTTTTTTATAAAACGATATTACAATTAATAAGACTATTTACTTCAAAACCATCAAAATTGATACAAGCGTATCAATGTATATTGGCATAGCAAATATAAAAGATTGAATCAGTGATCTTGTATTCTTATAGAATAAGAAGCTCGTGAAGAACGCTGAGAGAAAAACAACAGAAGAAAACATAATTTGATGGTTGGTTCCGATGCTAAGAAAAAGTAGTATGTTGATCATTAAGGCAATATCCCTTGGCAGAATGTAATAGAAAAAGTTTGGTTCGTCCGAAGAAAACATACGGACTAACAGTCGACCGATGGCGTATTGAAACAAAAAGAAAATACATGTAAAAATCACGGAAATAATAGTGGACAGGATAAAAACATCGACTCCCTGACTAAGTACTGTCTGCACTTTTAATAAAGATGACCTTGTTTCGTCCTTTGTGAAAACAGAATATATGAAGAAGGTCTCAAACAACAAAAATATTAGAAATAAAACAACATCTTTCTTTCTATTCCCTTTCATAAACAAACCTCTTATTTTTAATGCTTATGATTTTAGATATTTTGGTTAGTTTTGGAGAAACTTCGCCATGAGAAACGTAAATGACAATAGTCCCTTTCTGAGATACTAAATAGTTCAATCTGCTTACGAGTATATCCCTACTTTCAGTATCTATTGTTGAAAAAGTCTCATCCAATAATACGATATTCCAATCAGCCAGTAAGACTAACGAAAGACCTATTTTCATTTTCTGCCCAGTTGACAAAACACTATACGGATCTGAAAGAGAGTTATCTAAAAATACGTTTAAAATTTCTTCTTGAGTTGATGATAAGTGCAGATCAAATGTCTTGAAAAGAATTGCTAAGTTTTCCGACACAGTAAATGGCAAAAGCCCTATTGGGTAATTAGTCAGATAAAGCATCTTGTTACGGTCGACTTTGACTTTACCAGTTATGTTATGATCCAAACCGGCCACGATATCAAAAAATGTGCTTTTGCCTTGACCGTTAGATCCCTTTAACCAGTAGATTCCTGGGGAAAAAGTAAAGTTCAGTTTTTCAAGAAGAACTTTCTCTTTATACTTTTTTGTTAAATTTTCGATTTTTATTAGAATCATCCTATATAGCCCTCAACTAATGCACCCAATATAACTGACAGAAATGATGCCATATATACCCACTTCAAACGTCTTATTGCCTTGAAGTTTGCTTTAAGACTCCGATTTTTTAAAAAAATGGAAAATTGGTAGAAGGATAAGAAATGGTAAATCAAAATGTTTGGCAGTTCAATTAAAGAATGAGGCATCAATCTAGGGATAGCGAGCGTCCCTAAGATACGTACACCTATGGTAATTTGAAACGAGTTTATGATTGTGTCTATAACCAGCATTATGGGAGATAGTAAGTATAAAAAGACATACTTGAAATAATCTCTAATATTGGCAAATAAAATCATCTTAAAAGTATCTGTGTCAAATGAAGGCTTACCTGATGTGAAATAATTAATATTTAATATACATGCAGCCAAAATACAAACAGAAATTGAGAAAAATGTTAAAAGGATATATAAAACAAAGGTTGATTTACAGCTAAACGTAAATTTCAATTATAATTCCTCCAACAATCACTGTTACGTAAGCGACTAGTATGACTAGCTTGACTCTAATATCACTGTTGGCAACAATTAACTCTGATTTTCTGTAATACAGCATAGATACAATAAAAAGACAGGGAAGATAAACCATCGTTATCAAACTTATAGCATTCATAGTAAAAAGCATTTGGATAATGGAAGACAACACTATATTTAAAGCAAGCGTTATGCACCAAAAGTAAATCATGCTACTTCTAAATCTCAAGAGAAATGAAGTGCCACCGGTTGCAAGCATAGTTTTGATACGATCCTTGCCTAATTCCATTTCAGAGGTGCTGTTTCCGATAATGGCTTCAAGAATGGTTATAAACATAATAATAGTGACAGAGCCAGGAGTTAAGTAATTCAACAAATGAAATATATTGGCCCAGAAGATTAATAGAAAATCGCAAATACAGACAAGAATTATGATTAACTTGTGTTGGCTAAAACTCCTAAGCACAATTTTTTCCTGTCCAGCTGGGTTCAGATCACTTCGAGCAACAACAGGATAAAAAGAGCCAAATCTAACTATGTTTAAGGTCGTTATTGAGTGCATAACTAATGAATACATAATGATCAATATTCCCAATGACAAAATCTTTTCACTTCCGTTAAATAATGCTCCATTAGTAATTTGTAGGATTGGAAAAACCAAGGAGAGTATATTAAAGATATATGAGGAAATATTTATTAATACAAACCCAAAATCCACTATCATTACGTAGAAAACAAGTAAAATGAAAGAATCCACTGGTATTATCTTATAAATGACTAGAATCAATGCAAAAAAAAGCGACTCTGAAACCTGTAAGCCAAATGATTTTAAAAAAACAAGTAAAGCGTACCTTAATAAAAAGGTACGCTTTACCCAAAATGTTTTAGGCTCTTTCCTGACATTAAAAATCGTACCGATTTTATGAATATTAAAAGAGCTTAACATTACTAATAGGACAAGTATTTCGCTACTATGCGAAACACCGGACTTAAAATTGATTTTTAAAATGATATAAAATGCAACACATATAGAAAAGATACCGAAATAAACAGTTTCTTTCTTATGCCTTCCTATTTTTCTCTTTTTGCTCACCAACTTTAGAATGCGATTGCCTTAGCCCTGGGTTTTATTAACAGCGTACATGATTGCCGCAGCAGTTGCGGATCCAATAGTGCCGACAGCCTGTACACGCAACAGCAACAGAAAGTGCCACCACAATGCTGCTATACGTATTAAAAATAGAGTACAGCACTGCTGTTGTAGTAGTATTCAGGTGAAGGAGCAAAGAAACAAAAAATGAAAATAACATTGTAGCCGCACCTAAAAGAGCAGTGACTTTTAGTGATGAACTAACATTGGTTTCCTTTTGCATAATAAACCTCCAATTAATGTAGATACGAAAAAAATGTACGCTACAAAATAAGTTTATCACTTTTTTAATGTGGTTGTATGTTTTTAAATAACTAGATGGTCCGTGAGTTCAGCCTATAATCTTACTATCTTAAAATATCAATCGGATTCTTATTCAAAGCGATTTTTGTCGACAATATGCCAAAAATAATGCTGATAATTTGTGGAAAAACCGAGGCTAAAATACCGTCATATTCGGTCGCGACGACTTCTTCTATTTAATCGATCAACCCGTAACTCCTTAACCACTTGAGAATTTTCATATAATTGGGCTGGTCGATAATCTTTGAGTATACCCGGCTCTACTGGTTGCAGGCCAGCTATTTGCAGAAAATGTTGGCTTAACAGCTTGATACAGATATTAAGAAGCTCGTCGATCAATCACAAGTGAGTCTTAGGTAAACTCACAATACTACCAGACCTATCTTTTAAATTTGCTGCTTTTTTAATTCTTGCAGCAGCAGCTTTTATATCGAATAAAAATATTTCAAATTTTTAAGAAACATAATTATATATGACATATGTAAAATAATCCTCGATTTGTTTCCAAATAATATTTTAAAGACAGTAAAGATTACAATTTAAAGCCATTGGGTCTCCTGGCCATAGCATACAAGGTAAGATACCAAGGAGATCTGGTTTGGTGCCAAAAGTGTCTATCAAATGATTAGAATTTTTATAGAAATTATAGTAGAAACACTATTTAATTCCTTGATAAAATAAAATCGTTTTATAATCTCTTTAAGGGTAAATGAAAATAATGCAAAAAGTTATTTATAAAAAGCTTCTTGGACAACCTATTATTGCTTGGATCTTTCAAATAGCATTTATAGTCTTTTTATGCTTAAATCAAATAAGAGTTCTTAGCATTGCTTCTAATACTAGTTTTATATTAGCCGTCGTTATTATTATTGGTTATCTTTTAAGTATTGCTGGTTATCTGGGATACAAAAGAAAGTAATTTCGGCGGCCGCCGCTCAGGGATTTGCCAAAAAGGTCATAATTGAAACCATGATTAGAGCAATCTTGCTTTTTTGGCGAGGATACCCGTACTTTATGTCTTTCTCACTTATTTTCAACAAACGTATGACCGTCTCTTTCCAGCAAATGAATGAAGTTATTGGCAAAATTATTTGCAATAGCAGAATCATGGGAAGCATAAATTAATATTGCATTATGAGAAAAAATATACGTTTTAAAAAAATTCTTTAATACTTTTACGGATTCTTTGTCAATATTTACAAACGGCTCATCCAGAAGAATTAATGATGGTTGATTCAACATGGAAACAATAATTGAAACTTTTTGTGCCGTTCCAAGAGAAAGATCCTTTATAAACACATTTTCATAACGTTTTAAAGAAAGATCTTCGAATAAAATTGACAGTTCCTCTCTCCATTCTATCGATGGAATTGCCAAATCATTAATGAAATCAATCATTTCTTTGACTGTTAGATAGTCATACATAAATGGACTATTGCTAATAAAAATGGATTTTTGCATATAGCTGTCATAATTATTCTTTAAATTAATTTCATCATATAGGATAGTTCCCGAAAAAGAACAAATACCGCCTAAAATGCTCAAAAGTGTTGTTTTGCCGACACCATTTTTACCGGATAATTCAACAATTGAGGGACTATCAATTTCCAAATTGAATCCTGAAAATAAGCTGTTTTTTTCATTAAAATTTTTGTTTAAATTTTCTAACTTTAAAATTATTTATTCCTCCTAGTGCTACTAATAAATTTAATGAAGAAAAAATTAAAAAAATGGCGATTAATAAAAATGATGAGGAATTATTATTTTTAGTTAGGTTGTTAATAACCCTTAATAAAATAGTCGGGACAATTAAATAAATAAAGTACAAATATACATCATCTCGTTGGTATTTTAAAGATAAAGCACGCCCTATATCCTTGGATTTAAAATGAAAAATTCTTAGAGTGCTGGTCATACAGAGCTCGGTTGTAATAACAAGCAGACCACAAACGCTAACGATGTTTAATAACCAATTATTAAAATTAGAACAGATAATAATAAAAGGAAGGCAAACAGGAATACAAATAATAAGATATATCGTACTCAGCCTTAAAAGACCAAAGGGTATAAATTTTCTATATCTAATTGTTAAGTAAAAGTTGCTTCTTCTTTCTTTTATTGGGAAAGGTGCAAAAGACATTATCATCTTTATCAAAATAATAATCATATAGGGATATAGGCTTATACATATCTGTCGTATAACTTCAGAGCTAAAAAAATTGCTAACCACCATCACAATTATCACTGGCAAAACAAATATCGATTCAAATATAAAGAAACCATAATTAAAAGATCTTAAAATTCCTCGAGAGAAAGGATCTTTAATATATTTTGTAAAAATCGTTTTCTCTTTAAAAATTAACACGCGTTTTTTAAAAGCTGTGAATGCAAAATTCTTAGCAATCACAATAATCGTAGAGAGCAGACACCCGACCAAAAAAATGACGAGCTTTTCCAATAATGATGCTTTTAAATATCCGATAGATATTAAAATCGAGAAAAACTCGACGATTAATCTGCTACTAGTTCTTTTAAACAGCAATGCACCGATTGTTTTTATTATGAATTTTGTATGATAAGGAAATCGGAATGACAGAAAACGCAAATATCTTTTTTCTTCATCAGGAATATCAAACAAAGGATCGTCTAACGCAACAAGAAAAGCAAACAGGGTTAATAAAGTAATAAGCCGGAGACTTAAAGGCACAAAAGTTAATATCACGATATTAATAAATAGCAAAGGAATAAAATTGAAATATTCCATTAAGTGCTTGCAGAGGACAATAACTCTAATTATTTTTGTTTTATCCGTAGAATGAAAATTTGATACAAGAGGAAACAATGTTTCAAAAGTATTCTCTATCATTCTATCTTGAGAAACTTTTTTAATTTTTGAATATTTCATCTCAGTACATATATCCAAGAAGAATTTTAGCCAAAGTATATATCGAAAATACTAGTGCAAAAGTAATAAAAACCGCAAGTACTACTAGTTTTTTATTCCGTCGATTCATTCGTCCACCTCGTCTGTAATAAATATTTAAAAAATTTCACTTTCCTGCTTCTAGAAAATCCAGAGCAACAGGCAGTAAAGGAACCAAATAAACAGTTGCTAGAAGAACAAAAATCTTCATATAGTAAATTTTCTTATCAAGCAAAAACAGCTTAATTCCAAATATCAGACTGATTATAATTGCCGTCGTCGGCGATAAAGCCAGCTTGAATGAAATGGAAGATAAAGATCTTTCTGAAATCATCGATAACGAAGTATTAATCGTCAAGGAGAAAATAAGCGCTACTGCCACCGGAACAATAAAATGGACGATCTTGATTTTATTTGATGAATTAAAATTTGCGATAAGTGTCTCTACTAATGGAAGAATAATCTGTAAAGCGATCACGGAAAGCAGCTGAAAAATAACAAATAATTGAAAAACAGTTGTCGGAGAGATAGTAGATGAACTACCTTGAAACCTTATAAAACTATCAGAAATCTCATAATAACTGTAACTATATATGGACGTTATAACAGAAACTGCACATAATAAAACAAACCAAAAACTCCGCTTTAAGATTTTCATTGCATACCGACCTTTATGGCTCCTCTTAATAGGAGGACAATCGTCAAAATTCCTTTTTAGTGAACATCGAATTTATTTCTACAATCCTTTGTTGCAGCTCACTTCCCCACTCTTCTTGCTTAATATTTCACTTCCTTTTTTTAATGTAAATATGATAACATGATTATAAAATAATGACAAACGATTAACATTTATCAATCTGAAGATATTTATATAGAAAATTATGAAAAATAAAGATGGGCTTTCAAAAATAATCGGCTGGTCTTTATCGTTAATACAGATCGTTTTTCTAATTTCGGCTATAATGGCTATTATGTTTGCCACTGGGGTTTTTCTTTTCAGAATCATTACGACAATTAATTTCTCATGATAGTCAGACTTTTCCAATTATTGATACAGAAATGGCTAAAAATTATCTAAAAGATGGGATATTTATTTTTTATTGTATTCTGCTTGGTTTGGCACAAAATTCAATTTCTTTGGAAGCCTTCAAAATAACAAACTTTCTAAACAACGATCGTCTCAGCTGGATTTAAAAAATAAATAGTCGAAGAAAGAGCACCCTTTTGTTTTGGCAGACGATTATTGCTTTGGGCAATCTCTGTCTTTATATATCCGACAATATCGTCTATGTATATAAAGAGACAACCATTCAATAACGAGACAGGCAGTTAAAAGGCAAAAATATATCTATGCTAACTAATCCAAATAGTAAAACAATAAGCAAGGACAACGTTTCTATTTGCGAAAATATTTATTGACAAACGATAAATATTTGTTCATAATCAAGTAAATTAAAAAAGAGGTACTTTCATGAAACGCTGTTCGACTATCATCCTTCGGTGTGCTGTCATTTTCGCTGGAGTTATCATGCTCGCCACATGTGGTGCCATTGCATGGATTGTTTTTTTTGAAAACAAACCTGATCCATATCACATGACATATATTTGGCTTATAGGAACATATGCAGCGGCCATACCCTATTTCATCGCGCTGGATCAAGCAATGAAATTGTTAAAATATATTGATATCGGTTGTGCGTTTTCAAAATTATCTTTAAAGTCTTTGAATATTATTACACGCTGCGCTATTGTGGTTTTTATTGTCGTTACAATTGGAGGATTACCTTTCTTTTATACGCTGGTGCAATTAAACACTGACACACCGGGGTTTGTATTATTAGGCTTGCTAATTTCGGGTAGCACATTTTTAATTGTCGTTTTTACTTCCGTATTAAAACGACTTTTGCAGGACGCTATCGATGTTAAATCGGAAAACGATTTGACAATATGAGGTGATGAATATGGCGATTGTAGTTAATGTTGATGTCATGCTGGCTAAAAGAAAAATGAGTGTTACAGAACTTTCGGAGGGCGTTGGGATAACGATGGCTAACCTTTCGATATTAAAAAACGGCAAAGCAAAAGCGATCAGATTTTCAACTTTAGAAGCTATTTGCAGAGTATTAGAGTGTCAGCCTGGTGATATTCTGGAATATAAGAATAGCTGAGTGCAAAAATGCCTAACTAAGAACGTTTTTTAATCCTAATCCTGATATTATCTGTAGAGCCTAAATTATTTTATATGCTCAAAAAGTCCTAGGAATATTTTTCTTTCAGATATAAAAATCAAGATTCAAAAAGTTTCACCTTTTTTAATATTAATAATTAATTAAAAACAAGCGATATTTTATCTAAGCAATATAAACCTCACTTACAGTTAAAAATGCACTCCCTATTTTTATGATATATGTATAGAAAAAGGACCTTATAGGTTGGCAGTAAAGCCGTTAGAATAAGTTTTCTGTTCCAAGACCCGGTTTGCATTTTGTTGTGAATTAAGGTAGCATAATCCATGGATTTGAGCGGGCGCCCAGTCAAGAAGTGAGTGTCAGACCGAATTTCTAAACCAATAGAAAAGAGGCAGAACAAATGGCAGATGAATTAACCAAGCCTAAGAAGTTGTTCAGCAGCACAGAAGGAAATGTGCAAGCACAAAAAAGTTTGAGTGAGGTCAACGGATCTATCGCGGTCCCACATAATGCCGGGTTCTGGCGTACCCTTAAGGCATACATGGGACAGAAAAAAATTCAGTATTATACAGACTACAACACTGATCTGGTGACAAATGCCAATCAAGAGGTCAGGCTGCCTCAAGACTACGTTTGGAATCACCCAGGCCATTGGTACGCCCTGAAAAGCGTTGTGGTCTATCGCACCATGTTTGAATTCGGTCAGCTGTATTGGAAGTTGGGATTGCATGCCCACATCGTTGGATACGAAAAACTCGCTGCTTTTCGCCACCAAAGCTACTTTATGTACGGTAATCACACCCAGCCGGTCGGAGATCCCTTCATGCCGCTTTTGTTGGCCGGTTGGCAACGCGTTTCCACTTTAGCCGTTGCAGCTAACCTCGGTGTACCGTTCTTTGGTCGCATTCTGCAACTTGGTGGCGGTGTCATCTTGCCAGAGACAATACCGCAGACCCGCCGCTTCATGACTTATTTGAAAAATCTGGTACAAGCCGGTCGGCCAATCGCGATCTATCCAGAGACCCATGTTTGGCCCTACTACACAAAGATTAGACCATTCGTGAGTGGTGCCTTCCATTACCCAGTAACGTTTCAGCTACCGATCTTCACCTTCACGACGACCTATCAAAAGCACGGCATCACGGTGTTCGTGGATGGACCCTTTTACCCAGATCAGTCGCAACCTGCCCGAACCCAGCGGCAAGCTATGGCAAAAGTTGTACAAAATACAATGCAGCAACGTGCCAAAGCCAGTACTTATTCCCATATCGACTATAGGAGGCGGCAAGCATGAACCTACTCTATTGTGGTGATGCCCAAGTCAAGGATGGTGTACTACTGTCTGTCATTTCTTTGCTCGAGCAAACCAACGAACCTTTAAATATCTATATCTTCACTGCCAGGCTCAGAGTCGACGGCACTCAGTTTGAACCCTTCAGTAATTCCTACGTCATTAAATTGCGTGATCTGGTAAAAAAACATAATCCGCAAAGCTCGGTGCGACTGGTTGATATGACAACTGCAATGACCAAGCTGCCACCAACGGCCAATCTTGCAAGCCGCTTCACTCCATATTGCATGCTGCGCCTGTACAGCGACTTAGTACCAGGCATGCCCAACCGGCTATTGTATCTTGACGCCGATGTACTCTGCTGCCAGGATCCGTTGCACTTTTATAATCAAGATCTCACCGGTACCGAATATGTCGGGGTACTCGATCATTACGGTCAGTGGTTCTTTCACCACAGTTTGCACCTACGCGATTACATCAATTCTGGCGTGTTGTTGCTGAATTTAACCATGATTCGTACCACGGGCCTGTTTGCCCGCTGCCGTCAACGTTGTTTGACCACTCATATGTTTATGCCGGATCAAAGTGCGATCAATAAGTTATCGCACACTAAGCGAATCGCACCACGCAAGTTCAACGATCAGCATGGTCCACATCAAGATACAGTTTTTCTTCATTTTTCCACTCGACTGTCATTTTGGCCATGGCTTCACCCAGTCACTATCAAACCTTGGGAAGTACAGGCTGCTCGTACCATACTTGATCCTAATTCCAGTACTACTAAAGGTCTTTACAATGAATATCAAGCTGTTCGCACGCGTAGAAAAGGATGATTCCAATGTTAAATTCATACACCATTTTTTACTCGGTCGATGATAACTATGTTGATCCGCTTACCGTTTCTTTACATTCGCTAGTTGCCAATAGTAATCCTAGCAAAAAATATTTCGTGATCATTTTGACCGAGAATCTTACGCAGGATCACAAGACACAACTCCTGGCAGAAGCTGCACCTAACGTTACGATTGTTTTTGAATCAATTCTGACACGATTCAAGGCCCAGATCACAGATAAAAACAATAAGTTGCGCGCCGATTATTTCACCTACACAATCTACTTTCGGCTGTTTATCGCAAAACTGTTTCCTACACTTAACCGCGCTGTTTATTTGGATGCGGACACAGTAGTGGCAACCGACATCTCTCGTTTATTTGAAGTAAATCTGCATGGATCTTTGCTGGGAGCCGTTATCGATCCTTTCATGGCCGCCAATCCAACCACTAGCAAATATACAAACAAAGCCGTGGGTGTAGATGTCCACCGATACTGTAACTCGGGCGTTCTGCTAATGGATCTGGATAAACTTAGGCAAGCCAATTTTTCCGAGCGTTTTCTATACCTGCTCAATCAATACCACTTCCACAGTCTGGCCCCGGATCAAGACTATATTAATGCCATTGCCCGCGACCGCCTTCGATATTTGGACGAAAGCTGGAATGTACAAGGCAAACGGCCGAAGATCACCACACCGAAAATCATTCACTACAACCTTTTTGACAAACCATGGCATTACAAAAATGTGCCAAATGGTGATTATTTTTGGCACTACGCAAATGAGTTACCAGCTGTTTCAAGCAAGTTGCACCAAACTCGAGCCGACTTCGGCCCTGAGCAGGTGGCCAATGATCTTAAACACAAAAATGAATTGATGCGATTGGCCGCCGTCACCGGCAACGAAAAAGTCACGTTTGCTAGTCTAGCCATTTCAGGAGGACAGGTACAATTATGATCGAATCAAAAGCCCAAGATCCGCACGAACAGGTGATCGAAAACATTCAGCGTGCTGTTCAGAGTGGTCGCTTCAACGATAAGGTCGAAGTCAGCGACCCGAGACTGAAGCCTACTGAGGAAAAGGCGGTCATCCGCGACTATCTGGCACGTCAGCACACTCTGAACCACATCATCAACAACGTGATAGTACGCACTAGTATGAACCTGACTGCACGGTGGCTCACTAATGGCATCACTATTTCAGGTCAGAATAAATTAGTCCAGATTCCTGGCGGTGCCATTGTCACCAGCAATCATTTTAGCCCCATAGATAACTTGGTCGTTCGCAAGTCTCTGGGTATGCCCCGTCTGTATATCGTCAGCCAGACTACCAATCTTAAAATGTCCGGAACGCTGGGTTACATATTCAACAACGCAGACATCTTGCCAATCACCACAAACATCAGTTACCTTGCCCACAAGTTTCCCAGCATACTGAGTAAGGTACTGCAAAGCGGTCACAAAGTTCTAATCTATCCGGAACAGGAAATGTGGTACAACTACCGAAAACCTCGGCCGCCAAAACGCGGCGCATACTACTATGCAGCCCGCTTTAATGTACCTGTGATCTCATGTTTTGTCGCGATTAAAAGCTTAAACCGCCAGATCAGTCCGTCATTCAATAAGGTAACCTATAGCATGCAAATCCTCGATCCAATTTTCCCGGATCCAACGAAAAGCGTGCGCGAAAACAGTTATGCAATGATGAAACGAGACTACGCGCAAAAGTGCACCGCTTACGAAAGAGCCTATCAGCGCCCCTTGACTTATCGATTTTCGCCGGACGACATCGCCGGTTGGCGTAGCAATTAAAAAGAATCAAGATATTAAATATTGCGTTGTAAGAATCCGTTCACGCGGTCGCCAAGTGTTCCGGTATAATCCAGTTAACTTGGCTATCCGGAACCAGATACAAACAGCTTGTTTAATAGTATAAAAAAACGCTTCTTCTTTTTCAGCACAGAACTGGAAAATTATGAAACGTTTTTTTATTTCTCGTAACTGTCTTCTCTTTTTTGTGTCTGCTTAATCACAGGACAACTTTTATCGGATCGCCATCCCAAGCAGCAGATGCAAGGAAGCCTTAACCTGTACTCGAGTTTCCGCACTGGGTTGACGATGATTGGCTATTAACAACTCGTCATACAAAGATTTTTGAAAAAGAGCCAGGATCATGCGGGCAAACGTTACACAGTCGGACTTCTTGAGCCCAGGCAAAATAGACCGCACTGTCGCCAACTCGTTTGTCAACTGAACAACAATTTTGTTTAGCAGCTTGGCAAGCCAGCCAGATTGCTCGGCCGAGAGCAGAGCACGCTCGCGAATCGTGATAATAAAAGACTGATAACTGGCTTCGGCGCTAAAGACGATCCAAATCTGATCAAAAGTCTTCATCAAGGCAGCCTCAATACCTGAAACATCACTTGCCTGATTCAACTGAATCTGCACCTTGGCCATACGACCAGCTACACCATCGCGGATTATGGTATCCAGCAATTGGCGTTTGCCATGCGGAAAATAGTAATAAAGCAGGCCCCCAGCCGTTCCTGCGACCGCATTGATCTCACGAGTAGTCGTAGCATTGTAACCCTTGGTAACAAACAGGGTGCGGGCCACTGTTATCAATCTTTCGCGTAGCGAATCGGCTTCTTCACTCATTGTTGCGCCTCCTAAAACGATTTAAGTATAGCTAAAAACTAATCAACTTTCATTATGCTGAATAAAGCGAATCAGCTCAAGCCGAGCAATCCTCCGTGTACTAGAACAGCCCAAGAGTTTGAAGGATCAGCCAAACATTCAAGATGATCAAAACCACCGTGACCGTCCAGGCAGTAATACATACCCAAGGCTTGTTAGCAAACTCGCCCATCAACCGCTTGTCGCTGCTGAACTTCACCAACGGAATCATGGCAAAGGGTAGCGCCACACTCAAGAATACTTGGGAAAAAGTCAAGAGGTCTTCAATCTTCGCCTCATTGCCGCGGTAATAGATGGCAAACAGAAGTACCGGAGTCACTGACAAAAGACGCGTTAGCAAACGCTGTGCCCACATTGGCATCTTCAAGTGAATGAAACCTTCCATGATAATCTGGCCGGACAAGGTCCCAGTGATCGTAGAGCTTTGGCCCGAAGCAAGCAGTGCAACGGCAAACAGCATCGACAGGGCCGGACTGGCAATAGCACCGACAACGGCTTTGTTGCTCAAGGCATTGAACAGATCCACAAACCGCCCTACGGAACTCGAGGTGCCATAGAACAACGCCGCACCCAGAATCAGAAGCAAACTGTTAACGATGAAGGCCAAAAACAACTGCGTGTTGGAATCAATGGTTAAAAAGCGCACTGCCTGTGCAACGTCTTCACGCTTGGCTCGATCAACTTTGCGTGTTTGCGAGATGGACGATCCCAAGTACAGATCATGCGGCATCACCGTGGCCCCAACGATGCCAAGGCTTAAATACAGCATTGAATTCTTGGTCAAAATACTGGTCACCGGAATGTAGCCTTCTAAAATTCCAGTGATACTAGGGCTTGCCAGGAACACCTCATAGGCGAACACCAGCAAGATCACCATTACCAGTGTCGCCACAATGCCTTCGATCTTATGAAAACCGAGTTTCATAAGTAGCAGCAGAATCAACACATCCGAAGCCGTGATTACAATACCAACGATCAGCGGAATATCGAACAAAAGCCGAATCGCGATTGCCGAGCCGATGATTTCCGCGACATCAGTGGCCATAATGGCCAGTTCGGCAATCACCCAAAGCATGATACCAACTCCTTTGCTGGTATGCTCGCGCGTTAGTTGAGCCAGATCCTTACCCGTCACAATGCCAAGCTTAGCCGCCATAGCTTGAAGCAGCATGGCAATCAGACTAGAAATCAGTACCACTGACAGCAAAGTGTAACGGAACTGCGAACCACCTGCAATTGAGGTGATCCAGTTACCGGGATCCATGTAGCCAACAGCGATCAGCACCCCCGGTCCCATGTATGCCTTAAGGGTACGCCAGAACCCGGCATTATGTGGGACCGCGATAGATCCGTTGACCTCACTCAAACTTTTTTGTGCTTGCACATTTCCTTCTGTGCTGCTGAACAACTTCTTAGGCTTGGTTAATTCATCTGCCATTTGTTCTGCCTCTTTTCTATTGGTTTAGAAATTCGGTCTGACACTCACTTCTTGACTGGGCGCCCGCTCAAATCCATGGATTATGCTACCTTAATTCACAACAAAATGCAAACTAAACTCTAGAAAATGAAATTGATTTACACAATAATCGACATATGCGTCTATAACAAATCAATTTCCTGGACTAATTCTGAAGTCTTTTATTTAAATGACATGTTTTTCTCAAATACTAAAATGGCTTATTAACTATGGCTTCAAATGCAATAATCAACTTAAAATTAATTCTGGAGATGGGGAATATTTTTTTCAACAGCTAACTACTCGACTTTTTTGTTGGTTATAGTATTTTTACGGTAAAGATTTAAAGTAAGGCATAGGTATAATTCGGACTACGAGATTAATCAAGTAGGTTGCTAATCAAGAATTCGTATAATTAAAAAACAATTTGTTTAAATAGTGTATTTTAATCACTCAATAATTTTCTGGTTGTACTTGAAATAATTAAGCATAAAGGCAAAAAAATTCTTTGCCAGTATTTTAGCAAAATGATATAAGAGTGTTCCAAGCAAAAGAGAACAAACTCCAATCCCACTTTGAAACCAGCTGGATTGTTGGCAACCGGTTAGATTAACGATAACCAATGCAATTGGTGCCAAAATAAAAGAAATAATAATTGCCCAGAGCGTCAAAGAAAAGATCAATAAGAAAAATCCTCCTCAAGAAAAGAGAAATAGATCAAATAAGATTAACTTAAAGATCTTGAAACTGTTCTTTTTATTTTTCATGGGATTCCCTCCGGAAACATTTTTTTCACTTTCAGAGACCAGCCGATCCAAAGACAGTTCGTATAATCGGCTTAATTTATACAAGACATAAATATTGGGTAGAACTTTGTTCTGTTCCCATCTGGAAACAGTTTGTCTAGTGACGTACAATTTTTTAGCAATATTAGCTTGAGTAAAGTTCTTTTGCTTTCTGGCTTCTTGTAATGAACTGCCTAATGTCATCTGGTCTCCTTAACAACTTTTATTTTGGGATTATCAAAGCAAAAAATAAAGCAACAAACATGTTGCTTTATTGATTTGTGGCTTAATAAAAGATTTAAATGAAAAATTTTGAAAGATAATTTGACTAAATTTGTGAGGCTGGACAGATTAATTTAGAAACTTCAGAACCTAAATCGACTCTCATATATGTCTAGTCATAAAATATCGGTCACACATTTTTTCAACAAAAGGTTGCCAATTTATCTCTTATAAAAAAGCCCTGCATTAACAAGACTCGGCATACTAGAAATATATCAAATATTGGCAGAATTTAATAGCGATTAATAACCCGCTAACATCACAAAACTAAACGATTATTTTTTATGTGATCACTATCTGGAACCGTTGAAAAGATCAATATTATAAATTCCATAAAAATTGTCGTAATGTCTAACGATGTTTCTGGAATCAAGACTATGAACCACAACTACTTTGCCAAATTTATCGATTAATATTATCAATAAAAGTTGACAAGCATTTGCATAAAGCTTGTGGTTCCTCTTCAGGAACATAGTGTCCGGATTTAGGAATAGTTTCACCATGAAGTTTTTCGCAAAAAGATGTGAGTTTATCTGCTAAATCCCGTGAAGACCCTAATTCTCCACTTACTGCAAGGATTGGTATTTTAATTTTTTGCTCAATAAATTTTTTGTGGATCTTTATATCCTCCAGCACGGCCCTATAATATCCCAACATTCCACGCATTACCCCGTGCATAGTATAATTTTTTTCATACTAGTCTACATCTTCTTTAGAAAATGACTCTTTCTAGTTTGCAGCCTTGTTTGAGAAAAACCATTCAAGCAATTCTCGTTCGTTTCCCTTCAACAACGTTTCTGGCAAGTCAGGAAGAGCATTAAACAAAAAATGCCAGCTTCGCCAACTTTCTGAATCAAGCGGAATAGCATTTGATAAAGTGACGCTTGGGATATTACCATCTATTAAAGCTACACCAAGAAGATTTTTCGTAAACAAATGCGCGAAGGCAAATCCCACCCATGAACCTACATCATGACCAACATATATATATTTCCCTATATTTAGTTTTGAGAGAAGATTTTGTATACGCTCACTAGTAGTTTTAGTATCAAATCCAGTTGCTGGGACACTTGAGTAACCCTGCCCAGGTAAATCAATTGCAAATACATGATATCTTTTAGCTAATATTGGTATTACACGGCGCCAAGCATAAGCACTTTCTGGAAAACCAGCTACCAGTAGCACCGTAAGTTTATTGCTTACACCAGCTTCAACTAAGTGCCATCGAATACCATCTGCTGTTTTAACCATTAAGTGGTGACCTTCAATCTTTTGCATGGCAAACCTCCTGATTCGTTATATTTTTTAGAAGTATAAACTTTAAATATGTTAACTTAATTTATACACTTCGTTTATTGAAAACATTGAAATTTTTTAATTAAAAATTTGAACGTTGACAAAAACGAAAATCTGGTTTAATTTTCTGTTCTCCTTCTTCTTGTAATGAACTTCCTGTAATGAACTTCCTATGTATAATCTGCTTTCTTTTTGTAAAGATGCCATTGTAGTTTTTTTAGTAGAACTGACGATGGCACAATGGAAAAAAGGCCAGATCAGCAAACTCACTCAAAAAAAGAATCGGTTGAATGCAAGCCCCGAAAAAAATTGAAAAAAATCAAGAACTCAAATTCGTCGCCAGCGAATATGAATAAATATTTCGTCAAAAATTAGATTTGCACTACATTATCACTTATTTCCTTAAATTTGGAATCGTGAGATACAACTAGGATTGTCTTTCCTTTGTCTTTTATCTGCAGTAATTTTTTCATAATATAGTCTCTGTTGTCCGGATCCAAAGAACCAGTTGGCTCATCTGCCAGGATAAGTTCAGCTGGTTTAAGCAATATTCGTGCAATTGCCACTCTTTGTCGTTCTCCAACGGATAAATTATATATATGATCATTTAATTTCTTATTCAACCCGACTTGCTCTAATGCTTGCTCCATCTTAATTCTTTTTTCTTTGACAGACAATTTCTCATACTGCAATCCAATGTTCAAATTTTGTTTGATGTTATTGATTTCCATTAAGCCAAAATTTTGAAATAAATAACCAATTTTATTTCTTCTAATAAGCATTGCTTTTCGACTATTAATTTTCGGAGTTTCTTGTCCAAATAGCTCTACGTTTCCCGAATTATAAGTTTCTAACAAACCGACTATGTTTAGCAATGTCGATTTCCCGCTACCACTAGATCCAAATATAGTGGTAATTGCTTTTTCTGGTACAGATAAAGAAAAATCACTAAAAACATTTTTCCTCTTAAACTTCTTATTCAGGCCATCAATTTTCACAATTTTATTATTCGCCATTGATAACATTCCCCATATTTTTATTTTCCAGATGATTAATAGTGTTTAAATTAATTACAATTTCTAATGTTGCTATAACAACAAGCGACACCATTTTTTCTGTATTTAAAATGCCTTGAAAACCAAGCATACTTAGCATAACCGTATACTGAAAAACAGTTAAAAACCATAACTCCTTATAGGACAAAGCTTTAGAGAAACCGTTTATTCTCTTGACAATAATGCTATGTTTAAAAACCCTGAAAAAAAGCAAAGTCACATGAATAATCAATATAAAAGTAATTAAAAACCCGGTAAGTACAAGAATGCTTTGTGCAATAACATTTCCTATACCTAGTTTTAATTGCTCTTCGGGAATATCTTTTAATCTGACTAATTGAAGATAATTATCAGCATAATTATTTTTCTCCAGCAAAGGTTTTATAGAATTATACATTCCACTCAAAGAACCTTTTACGGGTATTTTTAAGCCATCTTCTTTCCCCTGCCCATCCATGATGTTTCTATTGATAAAAGATGAGTTTTTGCTTGTTGATATAAATATGGTCTGATTATTCAACTTTTTGCCTGTACTAATATTCAAAAATTTTTCATTTTTGTTTTCTAGAGTGTAATATAATTTAATTTTTAGAACATAGCCTAAGGATTTTTTAGTCGTATATTTAATATACTTTATTAAGGCCTTTATATATTTTTTTCTAGTTGTGGGTACGCAAAGAACAATGCTTTTTTCATTTTTCGAAACTTGAATTCTTTTGCCTTTGATATCGTACAGGGCATAAAGTTTCAAATAATTGGGATTTACCTTAACCGATTTTGTTCCTTCTTGAACTGATTCAGGTTGATTAAGATCACTATCATCTATCACAATCGCTCTTTTGTTATTCAGAGGGTTCATACATTGAATTATCTAAAATTTGGCCATCATCCACGTATGTTGTGCTGCGTCATTTCCAGTTTCAGCAGGATAAAAAACTGCATATCTATTTTGATTATAATTTCCTTTTGATGCCGATACGCTTGAATAAGCTCCAATAAACAGCTGGACCAAAGGATTTAAAGAAAAGAAACACAGAATGATAGAAATACCTTTAACAGCATACAGAAAGATGAAATTAAACTTATTATAGTTTTTGTTATTTATTCGGTTGGTAAAACTCAACGATTGCAAAAGATCAATTATAGTAAAACTTATCAGTGGGATAGCAATGAATATGGCAATCTGTTTTATAAGAATCCCAAGCCCCAAACGCCATTGCAAAAAATACCAACATACAAAATCTATGAATATCGTAATAGCAATACTTACCAGCCAAGTTCCTCCCAACGATAAAACAAAGGATCTAACAGTTGAAATTCCATTTAGTCTGTAAACTGACAGCTGCTTAGAATTAGATAATTGGAACATGATTAAAAATATAATTAAAAAAATTAAAAGGATATTCACTAGTTGATTCAATTGCTCCGGATCATTAAAACTGACTTCTGCTATGCTGCCTGAGTCGCGTATCTTAAAATCGGTCTGATCAAATGCTTTTTTCTCTCTTTCGCTTAAGCGCTGCGCTAACAGTATTAAGAACTGATGAATTTTTTGCTTATTTTTAGTCTCTATAAAAAAGGTACCTTCCCTCGACTGAGGAGTATTAAGGGAATCTTTAATCGGCTCAATCATCACAGAATAGCCAGGAATTTTGTTATCAAGATTTTTGCTGCTTTTTGTTATTATTGCCGGACTTTTGCCAAAGTTTTTCATAACTTTAGTGGATTTTACAGCAGAAATCTGAAATTTAACTTTCTGAACTGATTGATTATAGTCAAGCTTATTATTAACTTTCTTGAAACCTGAAAAACGAACACGTTTCAAGTAATTAACACCCACTTTATCTGCGACCCAGTTGAGATCTTTGATCCGTTCCTTGTATTCGCTGTTGGAATTGACCACATTGGGAAACTGGAATGAATAGAAATCACTATTTAAGTTATATTACTTCTCTGCTTGTTGCACTGCCTGCTGATAATTTCCAACCATAAAAAACAAGACTGAAGCAAAAATAGTTAATATTCCAATCAGAAAAGATAACGTTCTATTATTCAAATTAGCCACCCGTCTCCATAAAATCCATAATTGTTATGAAACGAAAAACTCTCTTATTCGCTATCATGCTTACGTGTA